>CAKUMR010000333.1 GCA_934667865.1 uncultured Oscillospiraceae bacterium
GCATTTCCAGCGCGGTCAACGGCGAAAAGGTCATCATCGGCAGTGCGCACTTCGTCTTTGAGGACGAAAAGTGCGTGATCCCGGAGGGTGAACGCGAGAAATACGACGCGCTGCCCGCGGAATATTCTCACCTGTATCTTTGCATTTCCGGGCGTTTGGCGGCCGTGATTTGTATCTTCGACCCGCTGCGCGCGGAGGCGAAGGACGCGGTGGCGGCACTGCACGACTGCGGCATCCGGCACGTTGTCATGATGACGGGCGACAACCGCAAGACTGCGGCGTCCGTCGCGCGGGAGGTCGGCGTGGATGAATTCTACGCGGAGGTGCTCCCGGAGGACAAGGCGGATTATATCCGCAGGGCGAAGGCCGAGGGCCGGACAGTCATCATGATCGGCGACGGCGTGAACGATTCTCCGGCGCTTTCCGAGGCGGACGCGGGCATCGCCATCAATACCGGCGCGGCGATCGCGCGGGAGATCGCGGACATTACGATCTCATCCGAGGATCTGTTTGAGCTGGTCACGCTGCGTAGGCTCAGCACGGCGCTGATGGCACGGATCCACAAGAATTACCGCTTTATCGTCAGCTTCAATCTGATGCTGATCATTCTCGGCGTGACGGGCGTGATCCAGCCGACGCTTTCGGCGCTGCTGCACAATATGTCCACGCTGGGCATCAGCCTCAAGAGCATGACGAACCTGCTCGACGCGCCGGACGAGAAGAAATAATCTGAAGCTGCGGTGCACGAAAGTGCGCCGCAGCTTGTCAAAAAAGTCCTTTTGGCCTTTTTTGACAAGCTGCCTGCAAAACTGCAAAATAAAATTTTGTAGTTCTATTTTGCAATTTTGGCCGCTGCGGCGGGTGATTGAACGCGAAAGGAAACCCATCTCCGCGCTAAGAGCCGCCGCTGCGCGGCGGTTGCGCTCCGAAACGCCTCGCTGCGGCTCGGTGTGACGGTTTCCTTTCATACTAGAATTTCATAAAAAGCCGCAGGCTTTTTATAGCGCCTGCGGCGCGTCAAATTCTGCACAAGACGGGAGGGCACGCCAGCGGCGTGCCCTCAGTGCGCAAAGCGCACGTGTTTTTTGATTTCAAAATCAAAAAACGTAGTATTACTCTTTCCTTCCCTCCGAAGCTTTCGGTCGGACACTTTTTTAATTGCCCGTGCGCTGCATTTTTTATTCCCACTTAACAAGACCTTGCAAAATGTCCGGAAACATGATACATTAAAATATCATGGAACGAATTGTGAGTCTTTTGGAGTTGATGAAGGCGTGGAATCCATTACAAGCGCGAAAAATCCGCTGATCCAGCACATCCGGCGGCTGCTGGCTTCGCGCAGCTACCGCGAGGAAACCGGAGAATTTGCCGCCGAGGGCTGGAAGCTGCTGGACGAGGCGCGGCGCTGGTATCCCGAGTTTACCGCCGTCGTCGTGACACAGGGGGCGGAGCTTCCGGAGCTGCCGCCGCAGACGCGCGTGGTGTCCGTGCCGGACTCTCTGATGCAGAGCCTTTCTTCCATGCGCACGCCGCAGGGCGTGGTGTTCGCGCTGCGGCTTCCGCCGCGGCCTGCGCTTTTGCTCAGGCCCGGTATGGTGCTCCTTGACCGGATTCAGGACCCCGGCAATTTAGGCACGATCCTGCGCACGGCGGATGCCTTTGAAATTCCGGTGGTGCTGACAAACGGCTGCGCCGACCCGTATTCGGAGAAGACGGTGCGCGCTTCCATGGGCGCGGTATTCCGCACCCGGCCGCAGATCGCAGAGCTGGAAGAAATTCTGCACCTCTGCCGGACGCAGGAAATTCCCCTTGCGGCGACGGCGCTGTCGCCGTCTGCGCGGGACATCCGCGAGGTGCCGCTGGCAGGCAGCATTGCGGTCATCGGCAGCGAGGGACAGGGAATCTGCAGGGAGCTTCTGGACGCCTCGCAGACGCAGGTCATTATTCCAATGTCGCCGCGCTGTGAATCGCTCAATGCGGCGGTGGCCGCCGCGCTCGTGATGTGGCAAATGCGGAACTGAGAAGAGGGACAGATATGCTGAAGCATTGGATCTGGCTGACCACGCGGCCCGGCATCGGGGTTCACGGACGCGCTGCGCTGCTGCGCC
>CAKUMR010000334.1 GCA_934667865.1 uncultured Oscillospiraceae bacterium
CTTGTAACGCTGCAAAATTCTCTGCGTTTCGCGGGCGACCTCATAGTGCTCGCGTCCGACGACCTCCGGAGAGAGGATGCGGGACGTGGATTCCAGCGGATCGACCGCCGGGAAAATGCCCAGAGAGGCGATGCCGCGGTCGAGGACCGTCGTCGCGTCCAGATGCGCGAACGTCGTCGCCGGAGCCGGGTCGGTCAGGTCGTCCGCGGGGACGTAGACCGCCTGCACGGAGGTGATGGAGCCGTTCTTGGTGGAGGTGATACGCTCCTGCAGGGCGCCCATTTCGGTGGCCAGCGTGGGCTGGTAGCCGACGGCAGAGGGCATACGGCCCAGCAGCGCGGAAACCTCGGAGCCCGCCTGCGTGAAACGGAAGATATTGTCGATGAACAGAAGCACGTCCTGTCCCTCGCGGTCACGGAAATATTCCGCCATCGTCAGAGCGGACAGCGCCACGCGCATACGTGCTCCTGGCGGTTCGTTCATCTGTCCATAGACCAAGGCGGTCTTGTTGATAACGCCGGATTCCTGCATTTCGTTGTACAGGTCGTTGCCCTCGCGGGTACGCTCGCCGACGCCCGCAAACACGGAGATGCCGCCGTGCTGCTTTGCAATGTTATTGATCAGTTCCATGATCAGAACCGTCTTGCCGACGCCTGCGCCGCCGAACAGACCGATCTTGCCGCCCTTTGCATAGGGGGCGATCAGGTCGACGACCTTGATGCCGGTTTCCAGCATCTGCGTGGTGGTCTCCTGCTCGTCATAGGCAGGAGGGTCGCGGTGGATGTTCCACTTTTCGCAGGTGACGGGCTGGGGCTTGTTGTCAATGGCGCGGCCGAGCAGATTGAACACTCTGCCCAGCGTTTCGGTGCCGACAGGAACCTTGATGCCGGTTCCGGTGTCGACCGCTTCCATTCCGCGGGTCATGCCGTCGGTGGAGCTCATGGCGATGCAGCGGACCACATCGTCGCCGAGCTGCTGGGCGACCTCGCAGACGAGCTTGCCGTTTTCGCGCTCGATCTCAATGGCATTGAGCAGGTTCGGCAGGTGGCCATCCGGGAAGCGGATATCCAGAACCGGGCCGATCACCTGCACGACAGTGCCGATGTTTTTCTCTTGCATACGGATTTCTCCTTACTACGATTTTGCTCACAGTGCCTCCGCGCCGGAAACGATCTCGGTGATCTCCTGAGTGATCGCCGCCTGCCGCGCGCGGTTGTAGTGCAGAACAAGGCTGTCAATGATCTCTCCGGCGTTCTTGTTTGCGGCGTTCATCGCCGTGCGGCGCGCGCCGTGCTCGGAAGCCGAAGCCTCGCACAGGGTGGAAAACAGGATGCCGGCAACGTACTGCGGCACGATGCTTTCGATCAGCGTCTGCGCGTCGCCCTCCAAAATGGCATTGGAGTAGTGCTTCTCCTCCTGCGGATGCAGCTCCAGCGGAAGCAGCGCTTCGCTGACCGGCACCTGAGAGAGCATGGATTTGAACTTCGTGTATACGATGACCACGCGGTCAAAGCTTCCCTCGGAGAATCTGCTGCACAGAAGCTCCGCGATCTGCTTGCAGTCGCCCACGCCGATGGCAGCGGTCTGGCCGAAGTAGCTGCTCACCAGCTCGCAGCCGGTGCGCGAAAAGTGCTCCAGCGTCTTGCGGCCGACCGGCAGGACGCAGTAGTCCGTGCCCTGCGTGAGGGACGCGACCATGCGGAAAAGGTTGGCATTGTAGCCACCGGCCAGTCCACGGTCGCCGCCGATGACGACATAGCAGGTCTTTTTGACCAGACGCGCCTCGGTGAATACGGTCGGATGCTCGGAAACGCCGGTCTGCAAGCCCGCGATGGCGTCCGCCAGCACCTCGTGATAGGGGCGGGCGCGCTCGACGCGCTCCTTGGCGCGGCGCAGCTTCGACGTCGCAACCAGCTCCATGGCCTTGGTGATCTGCCGGGTGCTTTCGACGCTCTTGATGCGCGTTTTGATGCGCTTCATGGATGCAGCCATACGCTCGCTCCCTTATCTGAGGAACTGCGCCTTGCAGTCCAGAATCGCCTCACGCAGCGCGGCCTCATTCTCCGCCGTGAGCTGCTTGGTGTCGCGGATGCTCTCCAGG
>CAKUMR010000335.1 GCA_934667865.1 uncultured Oscillospiraceae bacterium
GCCTTGAATACACGCCGGGAGGCAAAGAGATTTTTGGTCGTTTTGTCCTCGACATTGCCGAAGCCGGTTTCCTCGCAGGCCATGCGCGCAAGAAGCGCGGCATTTTCCTCGCCGGCCTTGGCGACGGCGGCGACGATCCGGTCGATTTTCTGCTGATCAAAGTGCTTCAGCTCCTCCCATGCGCGCGCCGCGTCCTCGATCAGACGGCGCGTCTGCTGGCGGGAGAGCAGATCACGGTCAAGTTCCATAGCTTCCTCCTCGTTCAATGGGTGATTGCGCAACGGCGCGCACCGCCTGCGCAAAGGCCTCGCAGGCCGCCTGACAGGCCGACTGCGTGCCGGTCAGAAGTCCGCCGGCAAAGTTGGTTTCGCTTGGCGGGGCGAAGAATTCCGTCAGCTCCACGTCCGAAACCTTCAATGCCGCGTCCAGCGCGACGACGGCCTCTACCGGCGGCGCGATCAGATAGGCAAGCGCCTGCCCGGCCGGGACGTGCGCAAGCCGTGCAAGGTAGCTGCCGCAGCTTGCCACGCAGTGGGCAAGATACACGATGTCACCCGCGTCGTTTGCGGCGCGGAAGCCAATGCCGCTTTTCAGAAAACGCACGGCGCTCTGCATGGCGCTCAGGACGTCGGAGGGGTTCTCGCCGCCGAGAATTCCGATGACCTCGCCGGCCAGCTTTGTCGTGGCGTTTGCCGCGCCGGCGTATAAGCTGCGCGCGTAGACCACGTCCGCATTGGCAGCCTTGGTCGCCTCGTCCAGCGCGATATAGGTCGCGTCGTCGCAGTCCGTCGAAATCAGTCCGACGGCGCGGTGGCGGCCGCTCAGCCCCAGCGCGCGGCGAAGTGCCGGGCTGACGTTCGGAATGATGCGTGTGCTGAGAATTTTTACGGGGATCCGATCACCTGTCATGTCGCCGCCTCCGCAAGGTCGATGCCGGAGGCCTTCTGCTTGAGAATCCGGTCGATGAGCGAGGCAATGTGCGCGCCTGCTTCCACTGCCGGAACGCCCTGCCGGTGGATGTTGGACACGACTGTCCGCTTGGATTCGGAAATGCCGCGGTGCGGCTTGTAGGTGAGATAGGCGGACATGGACTCGTTTGTCACGAGGCCGGGGCGTTCTCCCACGAGCAGGCACACCAGCTCGCAGCCGGTCAGGTCGCCGATGTGATCGGAGGCGCCTACACGGCAGAACTGGATGAACAGTGATGGGCCGGTTTCAATTCCATAGCCTTTCAGACCCTGCCGGATGGCGGCGGCACAGTCGAGGGCGTTTGCCTCGATCGCCGCGGAGGATAGCCCGTCTCCGATCAAGAGCAGCACGCGCTGCCCCTTGCAGTGCTTCTGAATGATCGCCTGATTCTCGGCGTCAAAGCGGCGGCCGAGATCGGGCCGCGTCAGATATTCGTCCTTGTCGCGGCACTCGGTCTTGACGAAGATCAGACCGTTGTCGCGGTAGAAGGACTCATCCACGAGGGAAAATACACTGTCCTGCGCGGCGGCGTGGTCGGCGCGGAAGCGCAGGAGCGTCGCGGTTTTGTAGCGCGTGCCAGCCCGGCCGAGGCCGATGCGCGCGGGCGTTTTGGCCTTCAGCGCAAGAAAGGCGCGGCCGTCGTGCGGCTGCTCGACGAGGTACTGCTGCCGCAGGTCGACGGCGGTGATGTCCGGCAGCACACCGGCTTCCGATTCGGGCTGCCCTGGTTTGTATTCGCTGGCCTTGACCGCCGGCTCCGGGCGGCCTGCGTCCATTTCGCGGAGCATCTGCGCCACGATGGTTTTCAGTTCTTCCTTATTCATTCCGGCCTCCTCACAGCAGCACCGAGCCGTCGCCGGCCTTTTTCGTCAGCTTCCCGTTTTCCACAAAGCCCATCATCTCCAGCCAATGCTGGAAGGGCGGGATTGCCGTCAGGCCAAACAGCTCGCGCAGCGTCGCCGTTTCGTGGAAGCCGGTGGTCTGATAGTTGAGCATCACGTCGTCGCCGTGCGGGATGCCCATGAAGTAATTGCAGCCCGCAGCGGTCAGAAGCACGGATAGATTCTCTATATCGTTCTGATCGGCCTTCATATGGTTGGTATAGCAGGCGTCGCAGCCCATGGGGA
>CAKUMR010000336.1 GCA_934667865.1 uncultured Oscillospiraceae bacterium
TGTCCACGGAGCCCATCCGCGGGGACAACCCCCTGCTCACCGCGAAAAACTGCATCATCACGCCGCATATCTCCTGGGCACCGAAGGAAAGCCGCCAGCGCATCATGGACTGCACGGTGGAGAATGTCAGGGCGTTCCTCGCGGGCAAGCCGGTCAACGTCGTCAACGCATGAGAAAGTGCATCATCATCTCCGACTCCTTTAAGGGCACACTGTCCAGTATGGAGATCTGTGAAATCGCCCGCGGCAGCATCCCAAAATTCTTCCCGGAGTGTGAAATCGTGACGGTTCCCGTTGCTGACGGCGGGGAGGGAACGGTCGCCTGCTTTGCTGCGGCGCTGAACGCGCAGACGGTGACGCTTACGGTGTCCGACCCTTACGGTGAGCCGGTCGCCGCGGCCTATGCGCGCAGCGGGGAAAAGGCGGTTATAGAAATGGCCGCCGCGGCCGGTCTGCCGCTGGTGGGGGAGCGCAAAGACCCGGAGCGGACGACCACCTACGGTGTCGGTGAGCTGATCGCCCACGCGGTGCGCGGCGGGGCGAAGGAGATCCTTCTTGGCCTCGGCGGCAGCGCGACCGCCGACGGCGGTTGCGGCTGCGCGGCCGCATTGGGCGTACGTTTTCTGGATGAAAACGGCGCGGAATTTGTGCCCACGGGCGGGACGCTGGAGCGTATTTCAAGGATAGACATTGCCCCGGCGCAGAGGCTCCTGCAGGGTGTGCGCGTGACGGCAATGTGCGACGTGGACAACCCCCTGACCGGGTCGCGCGGCGCGGCGGCGGTTTTTGCCCCGCAGAAGGGTGCGGATGCGGAAATGGTTGCGCGGCTGGAGCGCGGCCTGTGCCATCTGAATCGGGTGCTCGGCCGGGAACTGGACGTTTTTCTTGACCGGGTGCCTGGCGCAGGCGCGGCGGGCGGCTTCGGCGCGGGCTGTATCGCCTTTCTGGGCGGCTCACTCTGCTCCGGCATCGATGCCGTTTTGACAATGGTGGAGTTCGACCGACTGTTGGACGGCGCCGAGCTGGTCATCACCGGCGAGGGGCGGATTGACGGCCAGAGTGTCCACGGCAAGGTGATTTCCGGCGTTGCCGCGCGCACAAGGGAGAAACACGTGCCGCTTGTCGTCATTGCCGGCGGTATTGCACCGGAGGCGGAGCAGGCCTACGACCTTGGCGTGACCGCCATGTTCGGCATCGACCGCGAGGCGCTGAGCCTTGCGGAGTACGCCGGGCGCAGCGCCGAGTGCTACCGCCGCACCTTGGAAGACGTCCTGCGCCTCATCCGCGCGGGGATCTGAACCGTATCGTGTATTTTTCATAAAAAGCAAGGATATTTATCCTTGCTTTTTTGTTATTCTGTCTTCCATCCGGAGGAGATTTACGGTATAATCAGAGCAGAAGGGCGCAATGATCTATCGCCCGGAGAAACAAGGAGTGATGCGTATGAGCCGGCTTACCATTTTTACCCAGGATCGCGCGCGTTCCACAGTTGAGAGTTTATACAAGGATATGGAGCGACGCATCGTCGCCTCCCAGCCGGGTCTGTGCCCGGTCGATCTGGCGGCGTCTTTCCTGAAAATGTGCCACGCGCAGTCCTGCGGCAAATGCGTACCCTGCCGCGTCGGACTGGGACAGCTCGAGGAGCTGCTGGAGAGCGTTCTGAACGGAGATGCTACCGAGGAAACGCTGACGGTCATAGAAAAGACCGCACGCACGGTATTCCTGACCGCGGATTGCCCCATCGGATATGAGGCTGCGCGGATGGTCTTGCGCGGCCTGGAGGGCTTCCGCAATGACTTTGAAGAACATATCCGTCGCGGACGCTGCATCTGCTCGCTCGATCAGCCGGTTCCGTGCGTTTCCATGTGCCCGGCGCATGTGGACATTCCCGGTTATATTGCCTGTGTGCTGGAGGGTCGTTATGCTGACGCTGTCCGGCTTATTCGAAAGGACAACCCCATGCCTGCCGTCTGCGGCCTGATCTGCGAGCATCCCTGCGAGATCCAGTGCCGCCGCAGCATGATGGACGACCCGGTCAACATCCGCGGGCTGAAGCGCTTTGCTGTATCCCGTGCCGGAGAGGTGCCGCTGCCGAAA
>CAKUMR010000337.1 GCA_934667865.1 uncultured Oscillospiraceae bacterium
CACCGTCCACATCGGGCACCGTCCGGAAAATATCGAGGGCGCGGACTGCATCATCCGCACCGCTGCGGCGCACAACGACAATCCGGAGATCGCTGCCGCACGCGCACAGGGCATTCCCGTTTTTGAGCGCGCGCAGGCGTGGGGCCTGATCATGCGCGAATATAAGAACGCGATTTGTATTTCCGGAACACACGGCAAGACGACCACCACGTCCATGATCACCCACGTTTTCATGGAGGCGCAGCGCGACCCAACCGTCATGCTGGGCGGCTACCTGCCGCTGCTGAAGGCCGGGCACCGCGTCGGCAGCGGCGATACCATCATCATGGAGAGCTGCGAATACTGCGATTCCTTCCTGAATTTCTATCCCACCGTTGCGATCATCAACAACATTGAAGCGGATCATCTGGACTACTTCAAGGATCTGGCGGCGGTGGAAAGCTCCTTCCGTAAGTTTGCGGGCCTTGTGCCGCGCACGGGCTATGTCATTGCCAACGGCGACGACGAAAACACCGTGAAAACGCTGGCTGACCTGCACTATATCTCCTTTGGCATCGGGCAGAAGAACGACGTCCATGCGGAAAATCTCTCGGAGGACTACCGCTCCTTTGATGTTTACTGCTTCGGCAAGTTTTACACGCACGTGCATCTGAATGTCTACGGGCGGCACAATGTCTATAACGCCCTTGCCACGGCGGCGGTGTCCTACGTGATGAGCATCGACGGCGAATCCGTCGCTCTCGGGCTGGCGTCCTTCACCGGTGCGGGCCGCAGAATGGAGTTCAAGGGGAAGTACCATGGCGCGGACGTTTATGACGACTACGCCCATCATCCCGGCGAGCTGCACGCACTGATCGACGCGGTCAAGACCATGGGGTATAAGCGCATTATCGTCGCCTTCCAGCCGCACACCTACACGCGCACCAAGGCGCTGTTTGACGACTTTGTCCGGGAGCTGAAGCGGGTGGACGTCGCCGTGCTGGCGGAGATTTACGCTGCCCGTGAGCAGAACACCATCGGTATTTCCTCACGCGACCTCGCACGCCAGATACCAAATGCGGTCTATTTTGAGACGCTGCCGGAGGTCGCCGCCCACCTGCGCTCCATCGCCTCCGAGGGGGACATCATCCTCACGGTCGGCGCGGGAGATATCTACAAGGCAGGAGAAATGCTGCTGAAATAAACCAAACGCCTTGCCGGACAACCGGCAAGGCTCTTTTTTATTTCAACCGCTTTGCACGGGCGAATTTGCTCAGCGGTTCTTCGTACAGGCCATAGCGGCGGCAGAGCTCATCGGCAAGGGCCTGCATTGCGGCGGGGGAGCCGCCGTAGAGCTCCAGCTCGACCTCGGTAAAGGGAAGCTCCTGCGTGTTTCCGAGCAGGACACCGTGATCTCCGGCCAGCTCAGCGCGACTGCCGTCCGGGAAATGCAGCATTGCTGCTCGCCGCAGGAATTTCGCTCCGCAGACGGGAAGCAGCCCCTCATTGCAGAGAGAAAGAAGCTCTGCGGGCGCGCCGGCATCGGCCAGATGCTGCAATGTGCCGGCATTTATGCAGGATGCGGCGATTTCCCATTCGCTGCGCAGATGATGCTCCAACGGGACCTTCAGGCACACGACGCTGCGCCCTCCCTCGCTGCGGCGGCGCAGCATCCATTTGCGCGCAGAGAGCGCGCGGGAGGGTGTGTCAAAATACGTCGTCACCATTTTGATCTCCCGCCACGGGCCGCAGAGCGCCGCGACTTCCTGATCTGTCAATATTTCCGCAAGCTGTGTCGGCTCTCGGACCGCCAGCTTGAATTCCAGTTCCGTTCCCATTGCTTCCTCCCGACCGATTGATACCACAATCATACCATTGCCCCGGCGGCGCGTCAACCGGCTTTCTCCGGAGTTCCTTTGCAATTTCCACGCGAAGAGCGGTTTCTCGACAGATTCACCCCAACGCCCCGTGCTAAGATGATAATATCCTGCATAGAGATGATGAGGTGAATCGCATGAAGGAAAACGGAGCGCCCAGACTCCTGCCGAAGCGGCGGACCGGCGGCTTTTTTCTGGTTGGCTGGGGCGCGCTGCTGCGCGACTGTGTGC
>CAKUMR010000338.1 GCA_934667865.1 uncultured Oscillospiraceae bacterium
GACACCTACAAAGACGCGGTTCTGACCCGAGAGCAGACCTACCCGACGGGCCTGCCGCTGGGCGAATATAATATCGCCATGCCGCACACGTTTGCAGAGCATGTGATAGAACCGGCCATTGCGGTTGCTCGCCTGAAAGAACCGGTCGATTTTCTGGAAATGGGAACTAAGGACGAGCATCTTCCCGTTTCGCTGGTTATGATGATGGCAATCTCCAATCCGCAGGAACAGCTCGGCCTGCTGCGCAGAATTCTCCGCCTGTTTGCGGATGAAGAGGTTCTGCGCGAAGTGATGACAAGCGCAAGCACAGAGGATATGTACGCGGCGCTTGCCTGTCTTAACGGCTGAAACGAAGCGGGGCTTCGACACAGCAGCACGGAAAAATGAGAAACAGAAGGGAGGAGAATTATGGGACTGTTTCATAAGAAAAATGACGGTGCGAAAGAGGAAAAGAAAGCCCTTCGCGGAGCAGGAAAGACGGTAAGCGTCCTGTCTGTATGTGGCTCAGGCACTGTCAGTTCGACGATGATTGCGGTTAAAATGCAGGAGCAGTTTGAGGCGCTCGGCTATCGCTTTGAGGCAACGGAAGTCAATCCGGGCGGCGTAAAGCTTGCACTGATGTCCGGCCACTACGATTTTATCGCTTATACCAGCCCGATCGAGGATGACGTGGATATTCCGAAAATCAATGCTGTCGGCTTTATGACCGGCTTTGCAGAAGAAGAATTTATGGAAGAAGCACTGCGTGTTCTGGATCAACTCGGCAAATAACTCAAAATAAAAAGAAAAACGGAGGAAAACAGAATGTTTTTGGAAACTCTTTCCAAAGTGTTTGATACCTTTGGCGCATCGGTTTCTGTTCCGCTGATTATTTTTGTCATTGCGCTGATTATGAAGGCAAAGCCTGCAAAGGCATTCCGCTCTGCTCTCCTGGCAGGCGTTGCACTGACCGGCTTCAGCCTCCTCATCAACGCCTATATGCCTACCATCAGCGGCATCGTTGACAAGATGGTCAACAACACCGGCGTGAATCTGCCCGTTCTCGATGTGGGCTGGCAGGCCTGCGCTCTGGTTGCATATTCCACGAAGATCGGCATGGCTTTCCTGATCATTGCCATCGTACTGCAGGTTGTGTTGTTCATCACAAAGTGGACGGACATCTTCATGCCCTCTGACCTGTGGAACACGTATTCGTTTATGCTTTGGGGCTCCACGCTGTACATTGCGACCAAAAATGTGTGGCTGTCTCTGGGCCTGATGGTTCTGATGAACCTCTATGTTCTGCTCTTCGCAGAAATGCTGGCACCTTGCTTCTCAAGCTATTACAACTATCCCGGCTGCGCACTGACTGCGCCGCACCATGCTGAAGGTGTTCCGTTCTACGTTCTGGTGAACTTCCTGATGAACAAGATCGGCCTGAACAAGGTGGACATCAATCTCAAGACCGTCCAGAAGAAGCTCGGCCTGTTTGGTGAGCCGATGGTGCTTGGCCTGATCGTCGGACTGGTGCTCGGCTTCATCGGAAACATCAAGGAGCTCGACACGCTGGCTGCCTGGGGCGAAATCGCGTCTGCCGGAATTGCAACTGCGGCAGTTATGGCTATTTTCCCGAAGATCGCTTCTCTCTTCGCCGCCGCATTCACCCTTCTGACTGAGTCTACCAAGGGCGTTGCAAAGAAGCACAGCAAGGACCGCAAGTGGTACCTGTCCGTCAATGACGCGACCGGCTACGGCGAGCCCGCAACCATCATGGTCGGCACGCTGATGATTCCCATTATGCTTGTTCTGGCCTTCTTCCTGCCCGGCAACCGTGCGCTTATCATGGTTGACCTGATCGCGATGCCTTACTGCATGATCCCGATGATCAGCATTTCCAAGGGCAACATGCTCAAGACGCTCATCGGCACGATCCTTTACTTCTCCCTGGCACTGTATGTATGGGGCTGGATGGCAGAGCTTTACACCGCTGTTGCTGTGAGCGTCGGCTTTGAGCTGGCAAGCTCTACCATGCTCATCACCTGCACCTGCTTCATGCCCTTCCTGGCACTGCTGTTTGCAGCCTTCCTTTCCCAGAG
>CAKUMR010000339.1 GCA_934667865.1 uncultured Oscillospiraceae bacterium
GACGCATCTGAGCGCCGTCTACCGCACCTGCGGGCTTTCCGAGGCGGAGGCGGCGGGCGCGGAGCTGAACCGCGATTTTTCCCAGAAAGAGGCCGACCTGCCGGAGGCGCACACGGCGAAGCACATCACCTACACGGGCTATCTTGACGGCGCGGATGCGATCATCAGCTTCTGCAAGCTGAAAAGCCACGGGATGCTGTCACTGTCGGCGGCGGCGAAGAACCTGTTCGGCGCGATCCCCGGCATCATCAAGCCGGAGTATCACTACCGCTATCCCGACCCGATGGACTTTGCCGATATGCTGATCGACCTGAATGAATTCTTCCGGCCGAGGCTGTACCTTGTCGATGCCGTGCAGACCATGGAGGGCAACGGCCCGACGGCCGGGACGCCGAAATACATGGGCGTGCTGCTTGCCGGGACGAACCCGCACAAAATCGACCTTCTGTGCGCGAAGCTGATCGGTCTGGAGGCAAAAAATGTGCCGACGCTCCGCGCGGCGCAGGAGCGCGGCCTGACGCCGGCATCGGCGGAGGAGCTGGAGGTCAGCGGGAATGCGGAAGAATTCGTCTGCAAGGACTTTGTGACGGTGCAGAAGGGCACCGGGACGGACTTTGGCGCGCAGAAGGGGAAGCTGCTCGGCGCGGCTGCAAAGGTCATTCTTCGCGCGCGGCCGAAGCTGAAACGCAGCCAGTGCGTGGGCTGCGGCGTGTGCCGCGACACCTGCCCGGCGCACGCCATTGTGATTGAAAAAGGAAAGACGAAGATCGACCGCAGGATCTGCATCCGCTGCTTCTGCTGCCAGGAATTCTGCCCCAGGGGCGCCATGCAGGTACACCGCACGTGGGTCGCCCGCATCGCGGGGAAACGGTGAATTAAAAAAATACAGCCGGTGAGGATATCCCATTCTCACCGGCTGTTCGTTATTTATTCAGGTAGTCATTGCAGACGGCTCTTGCACGCTCTGCGATGACGGGTTCGTCAATCGTGACGAGATGCCCGTTTTCCACGGTGATCTTTCCGTTCACCACGGTGTAATCCACGGGAGCGCGCAGACCGACCGTGCCGAATACATTTTTGGGATCATAGGTCGCGCCGACCAGTTCCAGACGGCGGTCGTCGACGAGGAAGAAGTCCGCGCATTTGCCGACCTCCAGAGAACCGATGTCCGTGCGGCCCAGCAGAGCGGCGGAGCCGCAGGTGGCCATTTTCAGAATGTCATAGCCGCTGGGCGCTTTTTTGGAGGAATTCAGGCGGTGCAGCAGATAGCAGATGCGGATTTCTTCCAGAAGGTCGGAGCCGTCCTGCGAGGCAGAGCCGTCCACTGCAAGGCCGACCGGCACGCCGAGGGCCAGCATTTCCGGGATGCGAGCGATGCCGGAGGAGAGCTTCATGTTGGAAACCGGGCAGTGCGCAATACCGGTGTGCGTTTCGGCCAGACGCTTCAGCTCGGCGTCGTTAAAGTGGATGCCGTGGGCGAACCAGACGTCCGGGCCGATCCATCCGAGGCTTTCCATGTATTGCAGCGGGCGCATATTGCAGCGGGCGAGGGTGTAGTTTTCCTCGTCCTTTGTTTCGCACAGATGCGTGTGCAGGCGGACATGATACTGCCGCGCAAGCAGCGCGCTCTGCCGGAGAAGCTCTGCCGATACGGAGAAGGGCGAGCAGGGAGCGAGTGCGATCTGGCGCATGGAGCCGAAGGAGGGGTCGTGGTAGGCTTCGATCAGGCGGACGCTGTCTTTCAGAATTTCGTCCACGCTCTGCACGACGCTGTCCGGCGGCAGGCCGCCGTCCTTGACGGACAGATCCATGCTGCCGCGGGAGGCGAACATCCGGATACCGAGCTCTTCTGCTGCCGCAAACTGCGCGCCGATCAGGTCGCCGCCCTCCGCGGGGAAGACGTAGTGATGATCGAAGCAGGTAGTGCAGCCGTTTTTCATCAGCTCACCCATGCCGGTCAGAGAAGAATAGCGGACGACGGTCTCGTCCAGATTCTTCCAGATCTCATAGAGCGTTTTCAGCCAGTCGAACAGCTCCATGTTCTGCACCTGCGGCAGATTGCGGGAAAACTG
>CAKUMR010000340.1 GCA_934667865.1 uncultured Oscillospiraceae bacterium
GGGCACGACGGTCATGGTCGTCACGCACGAAAAATCTCTGGTCGATCGCTTCACCAAGCGCGTCGTCGCCATCAACAACGGCAAGGTCATCAGCGACGGAATGGACGGGTACTATAATTATGAAGAAGAACAATAATTTTGGCTTTTTGCTCAAGGAGGGCGTGCGCGCCATCTTTAAGCACGGCTTTATGTCCTTTGCGGCCATCTGCATCACGGTTGCGTGCCTTGTGATCGTGGGCAGCTTTGGTCTTATCACCTATAATCTGAACCTCATCGTCGAGGATTTGCAGCAGGAAAACGAGGTGCTCGTCTGCATCGACGAAAATTACACCTCCGCCGAGGCAAAAAGCGTCGGCTCGCAGATCAATCTGCTGGACAACGTCGCAAACGCGCAGTTCGTCTCCCGCGAGCAGGCGCTGCCGGACTTCATCGGCGAGTACAGCGAAGCCATGTACGAGGGCGTCACGGCCGAGACCATGCGCGACCAGTACATCGTCACGCTTGAGGACAACAGCAAGCTCGCCGAAACGGTCGAGGTGCTGCGCGGCGTGCCCGGCGTTGCCGAGGTCTATGCCCAGCCCGAGGTTGCAGAGGGTCTGTCCACCGTCCGCAATGTAATCTATATCGCCGCCATCTGCATCACGGCGGTGCTTCTGATCGTTTCGCTCATTATCATCTCCAACACGATCCGCCTCGCCATGGCCGACCGCCGCGAGGAGATCGCCATCATGAAAATGGTCGGCGCGACCAACGGCTTCATCCGTCTGCCCTTCCTGGTCGAGGGCTTCCTGCTGGGTCTGTCCGGCGCGGTGCTCTCGTTCTTTGTCGAATGGGGTCTTTATGAGGCCATCCGCACCGCCATCCAGAACACCGGCTCACTCGACTTCCTCGCCATCGTTCCGTTCACCACCGTTTTGTGGCCTGTGGCCGCTATCTGCGCGGTCGTCGGTCTGTTGATCGGCGTTCTCGGCAGCTTGATGTCCATTCGCCGCTTCCTCAAGGTCTAAGGAGGTTTTTATGAATTCCCGCAAGCATTTCTTCCGTCCGCTCTGTGCAGCGCTCCTGACGCTGGCTCTGGCGCTGAGCCTGTTCGCTCCGGCCTTTGCCACCAGCTCTGCTGACATCAAGGAGGAGCTGAAAAAGCTCGAGGAACGCGCCGACGAGATCGACAGCCAGAAGGACGCGCTGCAAGAAAAGATCGATGCCAACAATGCAGAGACACTCACCGTGGTCGAGCAGCGTTCGCAGGTCGATCAGGAAGTCTCGCTGCTGTATGAGCAGATGCAGAACCTCAACGACCAGCTCAAGCAGTACAATCTTCTCATTGCCGAAAAGCAGGCCGAGCTGGATGATCTGCAAACGCAGCAGACCGAGCTGCTCGCGCGCTACAAGCAGCGCCTGCGCGCGATGCAGGAGCAGGGCGACATTTCCTATTGGGCAGTCATTTTCCGCGCCAGCAGCTTCTCCGAAATGCTCAACCGCATCGCCATGGTCGAAGAAATCGCCAAGAGCGACCAGCGCATGATGGACGAGCTGCGCGACCTTGCCTCTGACGTCCTCGCAGCTAAGGAAGATCTTGCAGCCGAGAAGGTCACGCTCGAGGATAAAAAGGTCGAGCTGGCCGAGACCGAAAAGGAATTCGAGGCCAAGCGCGCAGAATCCGAAAAGCTCCTTGACGAGCTGATTGCCCATGCCGACGAGCTGAACGCCGACATGGAGGAGATTGAGGATCAGAAGAATGCACTGGCCGAGGAAATCGCCCAGCGCGAGAAGGACTACAACGACGCCAAGCGCCGCGAAGAAGAAGCCAAACGCCCCAAGCCCGGCGATAACACCGGCGGCGGAAGCGGTGGCGGTGGCGGAACGACCGAAGGCTCCTTCCTCTATCCCCTGCCCAGAAGCTGCGGCGCATGGGTCTCCTCACCTTATGGCTACCGCTATCATCCCATCAGCGGCACCTACACCTTCCACAGCGGCGTTGACCTCGCAGCTCCGGGTTGGACGCCCATCTACGCCTCCAAGAGCGGCACGGTCACGACCTCGTCCTACGCGGATCGGTCGTGGGG
>CAKUMR010000341.1 GCA_934667865.1 uncultured Oscillospiraceae bacterium
GGCCTCGGTCGTGAGCGTTCGAAGCGCGTCGATGCGGCGCAGGCCCAGCGGCAGCGCCGTCACCAGGCCGTCCGCCTGCTGCCAGTTCAGCGTACTGAGCTGGCAGAGGTGCTTGCAGGCGACGGACTGCAGCGTTTCCGTGTCGCTGTCCAGTTCCTCCTTGCTGTCTGCCAGATGCACGAGCGTCACCACCGCGAACATCATGCGCTGATCCCGCGTGGTGAGGTCGTCGAGCATCTCGCGGGTCTCTTTTCGCTGCTGCTCGAGATCATACGGCACGACCGCGGAGAAATTGTTGCTGCTGTTCTGGCGGCGCTGCCAGTTGGCGACGTTGGTTTCCACGCCCAGCAGGCGGTTCTGCATCTCGCGCACCGCCTCATCCGTGGGGACGGGGATGACGTCGATGGACAGCACGAGGCTGCGATCGAGGCTTGTGAGCTCGTTGATCATGGAGTCCTTGATATAGCTGGCGTACTCCTTCAGGAACAGCACCCGGCCATACCTGCTGCCCATGACGAAGTGATCCTTCTTGAATTCCATGCTGTCCGGGCAGATGGCGTCCTTGAAGGAGTTCCCCTGCTTCATGCACTCGCGCAGATCCAGATGGTACTGCGTTTCCTCGCCCACGCGGTAGAAGTCATGGAGGATGCGCAGTCGCTCCACGGCGTCCAGTTCCTCGCAGCGGGAGTCCATGTGATTGAGACGGGAGGCAGCATCGCCTATCGTGCGGTCGAAGAAGCTGCGGGCTTCTTCGACATTCTTTTTATGGACAGACAGGGTGATGTAGCGCTCCTGCACGACGCTGTTGGACGAATCCGTCACATTGTCCAGCAGCATGGCGTTGTACTCAGCTCGCAAGCCGTCCAGATCGTCTTCCCGGGTCGGGATGAGGATCTCCTGCTCGAAGTTCTGATGGTTGATCCGCTTGTTGTTGATGGTGATCTTCGTGGTGGAGCCGGTGTCCAGTGCGTTCAGCAGCTCGGAATAGCTGAGAAACATGGCCGTCTTATCCTCTTTGGACGCGATGGCATAGTTGATGTCGCTGAACCGCAGGGTTTTCGAATACTTGCTGCCGAATTGAAAAATCCCATCCGGCCAGAGGCGGCGGATGAGAATGATGTCCTGTACAGATCTTGGTACCTTGAATTGTTCTTTGTCCTGCTTTAACGCAGTCTGCAGGGTTTTAATCAAGTTTCAGAGCCTCCTTTGCAGATGAGTTTTCCATGAGCTTTGCGTATATGTTTTCCGATTTGAACACGAGCCGCTTCGGGGTGAGAAACTCCGAGCGAAGAAACGCCCATACAAATTGTTCCAAATTCATCTCATTGTACTGAAAAAAGCCGCCCAGGGCAAAAGGAAACGCGGCAAGGACGCAGACCCAGCCGACCTCCCCGTTTCCCAGTGCAGAGCGCAGGCCGAAGTAAGCACCGACCGCCACGGCCACCGCCAGTACGGCGAACAAAAACTGCCGCAGGGTCAGGCCGAAGAACAAACTTTCCTGGTAATTTCGCACTTCCTTGTTGATTCGTACCTCCAATGTACCACCTCCGATATTTTTTACTTTTCCCGAACAGAGCCTTGCTATTTCTGTCCGTTCATGGTACCATGCCTCCAAACTTGAGAAGGAGGTCACGGGAAATGATGTTTGGGATGATCGGCGCCGGGCTCGGCGTCCTGGCGATCCTGTTCCGCCTGGCTGCGCTGGCCCGGCTGACGATCCCGCTGCTTTATACGATGTCGATGCTGACCGTATTTCACGGCTGGTATCGGGCCCATACCGCGCTGGCAGACAATATTCTGTTTGCGCTGGTCGGTCTGGTCGTCCTGTCCTGGCTGCTTTCTCTGGGCAAGCGGATCCGGGGCTTTGTTCAGGAGAAGCGGGATGGCCGCGCCGCCGCAGAGTATTTCAGGTATCGTATCCGCACGGCCAGAGAAAAAGGCGAAGACACCGTCTGCACCGAGGGGCTGTGGCCCTGAATCAGCCAAGGCCCATCAGTTCCCGGATGATCCGGTCGCTCATTTTGATGGCCCCCACCAGC
>CAKUMR010000342.1 GCA_934667865.1 uncultured Oscillospiraceae bacterium
TTTTGCAGTGCAGGAGCGGTGGACTTGTAGGTAGCCTGTTCTCTGCCCTTTCTGACCAACTGATTAAAAGTAGGCATATGGTTCTCCTTTCTTTGAAAATTCTGCTGTTTTCCAGCTTTTATATTATCCCGGAATCATGAAAAATATTCCGAAGGATAATCAATCTTGCAGGAGCGCGGCGGCCGCCGCCTCCACGGAGATCTCGCAGGCATCGCCCAGCAGGCGCATGGTCTGCACGGCTTCGACCTCGATCTCATATTGTCCGCACAGCGCCGCGATCGGCTCTGTCAGCATAGGATCTGCGTTCTGCGCGAGAAACACTTTCCTGATCTGCCCGGTTGGAAGGAGCTTGCGGATCTGCTTTGCACCTACGACCCGCCGGGCCTTCTTTAATTCCTCGAGCAAGGTTTCTGACACCTCCGGTTTTGCCCGAATTATGCGCTCACACAAAGATGGATTATAGCAGAATTCACGAAAAGTGTCAATGATTTTTCCCACTTTTGACGAAAAAATTTTCTATTTTTTCTGGTTTTCCCCGTTTTCGGACGGTTTCTGGCGGACAGATGTACTTTCCTCCAGAAACGCGCGGATCTGCGCGGCGATTGGACAGGCCGCCGCATGGGGGCAGCCGGGATATTCGCAGTCCGCTTCCATCTCCTCGGAGTCCACGAGGACCATGCGCGAGGCATCGCAGGTGCGGCAGTAACCGCTCAGAATTTTCTCCATTTTGAAATTGCTCCCTTCAATTTGCGAAACAGGGCATTGTAAAACCGGCGTTTCTGCATTATAATAAAAGAATAAAAGCGCAGAACGGAGGTGCTGCCCTTGATCGCGCTGTGGATCATTCTCGGAATTTTTGCGCTCATCGCGCTGCTGCTTTCGCTGAAGCTGCGCGTTTTTCTGGTCTACCTGCCGGACGGCCGGCTGGACATCTATGCCAGATATCTCTTCTTTACCTTCCGCGCAAGCGAGGAGCCGAACGAGGAGCTGACCCAGATGGTCTTTTCCGTGCTCGGCCTGCGCGACATCGGCAGCGTGGCCAATGCGAAGCACGCCATCGACTCCAAGGGCGTCAGCACGACGCTGAACGAGCTGCTCGGCGTTCTGAAAACGCTCCTGAACCGCGTCTGGTGGCTCCTGAAGCGCGGCGTATTCAAGCAGTTCAACCTGCGCATCGTCGTCGGCGAGGAGGACGCCGCGGACGCCGCCTACGGCTACGGACTTGTCTGCTCGGCCGTCTACCCGCTCGTCGGGCTGCTGGATGGCGCCTTCCGCTTCCGCAGGCGCAGCATCGACGTGCGCTGCGACTTCGACGCGGAAACAACATCGGTCGAATTTCTCGCACAATTCAACATCCGTCTTTGGCCCATCCTCCGCGCCCTGATCTACGTGATCCGGGAAAATGTGAAGCGGACGCTGGACAGAGAATCTCGGGAGGGACGAAACACATGACGGAAAATATCTTAAAGGTTCTGGAATTCACCGCAGACAAGGCGCAGGCCATCGCCGGCGCGCAGTCCGTGGTCGGTGAGCCCATCGTGATCGGAGACGTGACCGTCGTTCCGATCTCCGCAGTGGACTGCGGCTTTGCCGGCGGCGGCTCCGACCTGCCCGCAAAGCAGAAGAACGACGCGCTTCTGGCCGGCGCGGGCGCAAAGGTCACGAAAACGCCGCTCTCTTTCCTCGCCGTCAGCGGCGGGCAGGTACAGCTTCTGCGCGTGCCGCAGGAGGCCGCGGGCGGCAGTCTGATCGACACGCTCAAGCCGCTGGTGGAAAAGCTGTCTGCCACAAAGCTGGAGCGCAAGCCGAAGAAAAAAGCCTGATAAGGCACGCCGGGGACGGCCTTGCCGTCCCCGGCGTTGCTATTATGTTGCTATTATGTTCTTTACAGTCCCAGTCCCTTTTGCAGGTTCACCACGAAATCCTGCACGTTGGTCACGATCCCGCGGGCGGACAGGCTGCCGCGGTCGGCCAGCTTGTTGACCACGAACTCCGACACGTCCACGCAGTAGAAATAGACCTGCCGCACCGTGC
>CAKUMR010000343.1 GCA_934667865.1 uncultured Oscillospiraceae bacterium
CGCCGTCTCATGCAGAATCTGACGCGCCTTCGGCGCTATAAAAAGCTTTTCAAGCTTTTTAACAGATTCTAGTATGAATTACATCGAGTATAGCAGGGCGACAAACAGCGTCAGCAGAACGAAAGCTGCGGCGACCCATTTGGTCAGGCGCTCAAGCTTTGCATCCAGCGTGGCGGCCTTGCTTCTGCCGAGGAAAGTATCCGTGCTGCCGGTCAGAGCACTCATGCCGTCGCTCTTGCTGGACTGGAGCAGGATGATCACCGTCAGAACGGCGCAGGAAATGAGCTGGAATACCAGAAGGATTGTTTTCAGAACTTCCATGAGTTGTACCTCCAAAAAATCAGTTCTCCCGAACGTAATATACAAGCAGTAATCACTATGTTAGCATAGAATCCGCCGAATTTCAAGCACTTTTTTCAAAAAAGATGGGGGGAACCCACCCTTATTTTGTCGCCCAGTTGCCCGTGGCGGCGCAGGTCAGGTAGGCGTTGATGAAGCCGTCGATGCCGCCGTCCATCACGGCGTTGATGTTTGTGGATTCATAGCCTGTCCGCGTGTCCTTGGCCAGCGTGTAGGGCATGAAAACATAGCTGCGGATCTGGCTGCCCCATTCGATCTTCTGCTGCACGCCCTTGATGTCCGAGATCTTTTCCAGATGCTCACGCTCCTTGATCTCCAGCAGCTTCGAGCGCAGCATACGCATACAGGTTTCCTTGTTCTGGAACTGATCGCGCTGCGTCTGGCAGGATACGACGATGCCGGTCGGCTTGTGGATCAGACGAACGGCCGAGGAGGTTTTGTTGATGTGCTGGCCGCCCGCGCCGGAGGAGCGGTAGACCTGCATTTCAATGTCCTCCGGACGGATCTCGACTTCGACGTCGTCCGTGATCTCCGGGATGACCTCCACCGCGGAGAAGGAGGTGTGGCGTCGTCCGGCGGCGTCAAAGGGGGAGATGCGTACCAGACGGTGCACACCGGCCTCCCCCTTCAGGAAGCCGTAGGCGTTCTCACCCTCGATCATGATGTCCGCGGATTTCAGGCCGGCCTCGTCGCCGTCCAGATAGTCCATAATTTTATAGGTATAGCCGTGCGCCTCCGCCCAGCGGGTGTACATCCGGTAGAGCATCTGGCACCAGTCCTGCGCCTCCGTGCCGCCCGCGCCGGCGTGGAAGGAGAGAAGCGCATTGTTTGCGTCGTATTCGCCCGTCAGGAGCGTTTCCAGACGCGCCTCTTCCATGTCGGCTTCCAGCTTGGCGTAGCCGTCCTTCAGCTCGTCGAGCATAGAGTCGTCGTTTTCCTCCAGCGCCATCTCGCAGATGGTCATGAGGTCATCCCAGGAGCGGCACATGCCCTCGTACTTGTCCCGCTTATGCTCCAGCTGCTTGGTGCGCATCACGGCCTTCTGCGAGCGCGCCGGGTCGTCCCAGAAGCCGGGTGCTTCCGCCATGGCGTGCAGGCGCTCCAGCTCGTCCAGCGCGGACTGCGGCAGGAATGCTGCGCGCAGGTCCTCCAGCTTGGGCTTGAGGTCATTCAGTTTGCCTTTATATTCTTCAAATTCGATCATGGTTTCTTTCTCCGATGTTCCATATATTCCTTATCCTATAGTATATCCCAAGCCGGGGAATCTGTAAAGAAGAATTTTTACCGTGTGCTGGGCTGATAATCCTCATCGGCAAAAATCAGGTCGTCTACGTCGCCGGTTCGATCCGTCGGGTCCATGAAAAGCACCTCCCGTGTCAATGCGCTGATATTCATTCTATGACAAACCGGGGGAGAAATGTCACGATTTCTGGTGGGAGGGAAAAAAACACATTTCCGATGCGGCGGGCGTTGGAAAATAGCCTTTGACATTTTTCCTCACGCTTAGTATAATAAATTAACAAATGTCCCAGTAGCTCAGCTGGATAGAGCACACGCCTCCTAAGGTGTTACTTTATCACTTGCCTTTTCAAAAAAGGCAAGTGGTAATACAAATACAATTTAATAAATGTCGCTATAGCTCAGCCGGATAGAGCGACCGCCTCCTAAGCGG
>CAKUMR010000344.1 GCA_934667865.1 uncultured Oscillospiraceae bacterium
CCGCTTCCTCATAGCTGTGGATGCCGCCGGAGGCCTTGACGCCCAGCTCCGGGCCGACCGTTTCGCGCATCAGACGGATGTCCTCGACCTTCGCGCCGCCGGTGGAGAAGCCGGTGGAGGTCTTGACAAAGTCTGCGCCCGCCAGCTTGGCGACTGCGCAGGCCTTGACCTTCTCCTCGTCGGTGAGCAGGCAGGTCTCAATGATGACCTTGACCTTTGCGCGCCCCTTGACCGCATTGACCACGGCTTCGATGTCGCGCTTGACGAGCTTCCAGTCGCCGGACTTGACCGCGCCGATGTTGATGACCATATCCACCTCGCGCGCGCCGTGCTGCACGGCGTCAAAGGCCTCGAACGCCTTAACCTCCGGCGTGCAGGCACCGAGCGGAAACGCGACGACGCAGCAGGGCGTGACGTCGGTGCCGGCGAGCTGCCGGGCGACAAATTCAATATAAGACGGGTTGACGCAAACACTGGCAGTCTTGAACTTCTTTGCCTCATCGCAGATGCGGCGGATGTCTTCCAGGCTGGCCTGCGGCTTGAGATAGGTGTGGTCGATATACTTGGGCATATCCGCCGGCGCAAAGGCGTCTGCCATGGGCTCCGGCGCGCGGGGCGCCTCTGCGACCTCCTGCGTGACTTCTTCAATCAGTTTCTGGATATCCATGAACGTATCGTTCCTTTCTTTTCTGTACTGGTTGAAGTATACCATATTCCCCGGAAACTGTCAATCGGCCGACGGATAAAACGACACAGATTGCGCATATTATGTGCAGAAGAAAGGATGGGTTTTCCAATGAATATTACGGTTCTTACGGAAGAAAACTACGCCGCAGAGGTCGAACGTGCCGATCGCCCGGTGCTGATTGACTTCTATGCGGCCTGGTGCGGCCCCTGCAAGGCGCTCGCGCCCACGGTAGAGGCGCTGGCCGCACAATATGACGGCACGTGTAAATTCTGCAAGACGGACGTCGATGCCGAGCCTCTGCTCGCGCAGCGCTTTCGGATTATGAGCGTTCCGACGCTCGTTCTTCTGAATGGCGGCCGGGTGGAATCGCAGCTCAGCGGTGCGCGCTCGGCGGAGGAGATCATCCGCCATTTCGGGCTGAACGCATGAAAAAATACCATGATTTCTTGCAGTTATCCTCAGTTTTTTGAGAGTCTGAGAGCTGCATTGTGCCTGCTATAGGTATGTTGATAATAAAAACCGGCGCTTGAAAAGCATCAAAATCCGGAGCAAATCTAAAAAACAGCGCCCATACCGGCCATAAGGCCGATATGGGCGCCGCGCAATTTCTTCCTATTTCCCCCGAATCTCAATGATCACATATTCTGACCGGCAGCCGGTCTTGAACTGAATCGCCCAGTCGGAGATGCCGGAGGTCACAATAAAGTCCGTGTTTTCGCGCCGCTCCATCCCGTAGACATTGTCGTCGCCGATATGGAACCAGCGTATGAACTGCATGAGCGGGATCATCTGTCCGCCGTGGGTATGGCCGGACAGGACCAGATCGACGCCGCGCTTTGCCTCCGCAGCATAGTCCCGCGGCTGGTGATCCAGAACGATGGCATATTTGTCCTGCGCCAGATTGCCTGTCAGATCGGCAATGTCGGCGCGGCTTCCGCCGAAATCCAGCTCCTCGGAGGCGTCCTGCCGCCCGATCAGATAAAAGCGGTCGTCAAGCAGTACCGTTTCGTCCTGCAAAACGGTCACGCCGTTTTTCTCCAGCTCCGCGATCAGGTCGTCCCCGCTGTAGCCGCGCTGGCCGCTTGCATACAGCCCCTTATCGTGGTTGCCGAACACAAAGTAAACGCCGTAGGGTGCGTCCAGCCGGCGCAGCGACCGGCAGGCGGCGACCATGTCCGCCCTGCTGCTGTCCTCATCCACAAAATCGCCGGTGATGACCACGACATCCGGCTTCTGCGCCTGAATCCGGTCGATATGCGCCGCCAGCCCCTCGCCGTCAAAGGTCGTGCCCACATGGGAATCCGCCAGCAGCGCGACCCGCA
>CAKUMR010000345.1 GCA_934667865.1 uncultured Oscillospiraceae bacterium
GTCCTGCCGGACACCGTAGCGACGGGCGATGTCAGCGAGATCAGCAGCATCCCCTCCCGCTTCACGGTGCGGGTCAGCGAGATCAAGACGAACCCGGATGTCCCCGTGAAGGTGGAATACACGGGCGAGCTGGCCGACGGCCTGACCTATCAGGAGAATACCGCCTCCCTCACACCGGCAACGCTCAAGCTCAGCGGCCCGGCGGACGAGGTGAACAAGGTCGATCACGCGCAGGTCAAGGTGGACCTGACGGGCGCGACCACGCTGATCGACGAGGAATACCCCTATACGCTTTATGACAGCGACGGCAACGAGCTGACGCTGAGCAAATACACGACCGTTTCCAGCGAGAAGATCTATGTACGCCTGCCGATCCTGCACTATAAGGACGTGAAGCTCAAGATCGACGTGGTTAGCGGCGGCGGCGCGACGGAGCAGGATTTAGAGTGGTCGATCGACCCGAAGGCCATCCGCGTGACCGGCAACGACAAGGATTTGCAGGAAATGCCGGACGAACTGTCCGTTGCAACGGTCAATCTGGCCGAGATGAATGTCTATTCCCAGACCATGACCGCAAAGCTCAACCTGCCGAGCGGCATCATCAACCTCAGCGGTGAGGACAGCGTGGAGATCCGTCTCAAGCTCTCCGGCCTGACGACAAAGGAGGTCACCGTTCCCGTTTCCCAGATCGAGCGGAAGAATGAGGAGCAGCCGATGTCCTTCGGCACGCAGAGTGTCAAAATTCAGCTGCGCGGCAAGGCTGCTGCGCTGGAGAATATCACGGCGGCAGACCTGCGCGTCATCGCGGATATGGCCTCCGGCTATGATTCTAAGACAAAGAATGTGACGCTGGAGGTCAGCATGGTTGCTTCTCTGGCCGACGTCGGCGTGATCGGCGGGCCGTATACGGTGCCGGTCATTCTGGACGGGGAAATGGAATCGTAATGCAGCAAAAAGCGAGAGTGACGCGGCTCCTTCCTCAAAATCGCGCGGAGGTCAGCGTGACGCGGGAGTCGGCGTGCAGCGGAGATTGTCACAAGTGCGCCGGCTGCGGCGCGGTCAGGCAGACCGTCACCGTGCAGGCCGAAAACGATATCCATGCCCGGCCCGGCGATGTGGTCTATATCGAGTCGGGCAGCGCCGTGGTGCTGCGCGCGGCCGCGCTGGTGTATGTTCTGCCGCTGGTTCTGTTTTTTGCGGGCTATTTTGCCGCCGGTGCGCTGGGGATTGCCGCAGGCTGGGGCGGCGCGGCCGGGTTTGTGCTCGGCGGGCTGCCGGCCGTGTGGTATGACCGGCGCGTGCGGCGCAGGCCGCCCGTTTACCGTATCGTGGAGCTTGCGCAATAGATGTTTGGCTATGTACTTCCCAGAAAGGACAAACTGTCCGAGGAGGACTTCGCGCGCTACCGTGCGGCTTACTGCGGCCTCTGCCGCAGCCTGAAGCACAATTACGGTTTTCACGCGCGGTTCCTCGTCAATTATGATATGACTTTCCTTTACTTCCTGCTGAAGGGCGGGGAGAAGGCTCCGGCGGAGCGATGCTTCTGCCCGGCGCGCATCGTATGCAGAAGGGACTGCCTGAGGCAGGATGCGGCGATGGTCTATGCGGCCGACATGAGCGTGCTGCTTTCCTATTGGAAGCTGCGCGACGCCGAGCGCGACGGGAACCTTCCGAAGCGCGTGGCTGCACGGACAGCACTGCGGCTTTACCGCCGCAGCTACCGCAAGGCGGCGCGCCGCCATCCGGAAGCGGACCGCCTGTTCGGAGAAAAGCTGGAGCAGCTCCACGGCTTGGAGGAAGCGCACTGCGCGAGCATCGACCGCACGGCGGACGCCTTTGCAAGCCTCCTGAAGGGCTGCGCGGACTTTTTCCCGGAGGAAAAGGAGCGCCGCGCGGCGGAGCTGCTGCTCTACCATGTCGGACGGTTTCTGTACCTTGCCGACGCGCTGGATGACCTGCCGAAGGATGCAGAATCCGGCAGCTACAACCCGCTGATCTACCGTTATTGCC
>CAKUMR010000346.1 GCA_934667865.1 uncultured Oscillospiraceae bacterium
CGGCAAGACCACACTGATGAATCTGATCGGCTGCCTGGATGTGCCGACGAGCGGACAGTACCTGCTGGCCGGCAAGGATCTGCACGGTGCGACCTCGAACGAGCTGGCGCAGGTGCGAAACGAGCTGCTGGGCTTTGTGTTCCAGAGCTTCTATCTGCTGCCGAAGATGTCGGCGGTGGACAATGTCGCGCTGCCGCTGCTCTACGCGGGCGTACCAAAAAAGGAACGCCGCGAGCGGGCAATCGAAGCGCTCAAGCTCATGGGACTGGGCGAGCGCCTGGAATTTCAGCCGAATCAGCTCTCCGGCGGCCAGTGCCAGCGCGTGGCCATCGCCCGCGCCATTGTCGGCAAGCCCAAGCTTCTGCTGGCCGACGAGCCGACCGGCGCACTGGACAGCGCAGCCGGTGAGCAGATCATGGATATTTTCGATTCTCTGAATCAGAACGGCGCGACGATCATTATGATAACCCATGAGCGTTCCATTGCCGAGCGCGCCAAGCAGATCCGCCACATCCGCGACGGCGTCCTGTCCGAGCCGGAGAAGGGAGGAAACGAGCAATGAGCAAAAAACTCAAAACCGTGCTGATCTCTGTCGTCAGCGTTGTTGTGGCGGTGGCGATCGTTATCGGCATCGTCTGGGCACTGGGCAGAAACAGCGATCCTGTGAAGGTTGTGCCCGTGAGCATGCACAGCTCGAATTACATGGGCAACGAAACCGAAAGCACGGGCTTTGTCACTGCCGAGCAGCTCCAGAAGATCATCGCCTCCTCCACGCAGACGATCACGGAGATTTTTGTCCAGCAGGGGCAGGAGGTCAAGAAGGGCGATAAGCTCCTGAGCTATGACACGACCCTGTCCGACATCCAGCTCGAGCGCAAGCAGATCAACGTCAAGCAGGCGGAGCTGAATCTCCAGCAGGCCAAGGACGAGCTGGCACGCATCAACGCGATGAAGCCCTATGTCCCGCCCACGCCCACCGAGCCGACGACCGAGGCACCTACCGAGCCGCTGGAGCCGGTCGAGGAACTGCCTTATTGCATCGGCGGCGACGGGACGGAGGAAAAACCGCTGCGCTACCTTGTTTCCGAGGATTTCCTGTTCGACATGGACTTTTTGACCAAGGCGATGGGAGAAAAGAAGGAGCTTTACATCTCCTTTGAGCAGCGCGAGGAAAACGCCCTGAAGGGCGAACTGCTGCAAAACTGGGGGCTGCATCTTCTCATCGATGAGAAAACCGAGAAGCTGAGTCTCGGCGGCTTTGAGCCGCCCATGCCTGCGGACGACGAACCGGAACCGACGCCCGATCCCACCTTCCCGAACGATGACAGCTCCGGCTACACCGCAGCCGAGATTGCCAAGATGCGCGCAGAGCAGCAGGTGAAGATCCGTGACGCGGATCTGGCCTACCGTCAGGCACAGGTGGAATATGAAAAGATGAAGGTCGAATCCGAGAACGGCTTTGTCTATGCGACCGTGGATGGCACGGTACTCGTGGTCAACGATCCCGAGACGGCTGCCCAGCAGAATCAGCCGGTCGTGACCGTTTCCGGCGGTGGCTGCTACTATGTCAAAGCCACGCTCAGCGAGTATGACCTGCAAAAGTACGGTGTCGGCGCACAGGTGCGCATCCAGTCGTGGGGCATGAACGGCATGGTCGAGACGGTCGGTACCATCGATTCCGTCTCCGACACGCCAACGACCAGCGACTTTTACTACGGATCGAGCGATCCCAACGCGTCGTATTACAACGCCATGATCGCAGTCGGCGCGGACGCGGAGCTGAACGAGGGCGACTATGTCAGCGTCTATTTCGGCGGCAGCGGCGACGGCAACGCTCTGTATCTCGAGGCCATGTATCTGCGCACCGAGGGCACACGCGCCTATGTCTATCGCCGCGGTGAGGATGGGCTTTTGAAAAAGACCTATCTACGAACCGGCGAACAGCTTTGGGGCTATGTGCGCATCATTGACGGCCTGACACAGGACGATTACATCGCCTTCCCCTATGG
>CAKUMR010000347.1 GCA_934667865.1 uncultured Oscillospiraceae bacterium
CTGCCGACGATTCCCGTGTCAAGGTCTGGGTCATCCCCACCAACGAAGAGCTGATGATCGCGCAGGACACTGCCGAACTCTGCAAGAAATAATCGCCTTGCCCCGGCTTTCGGCCGGGGCAATTTTGAATCACATTCAAGGAGAATCAAAATGACTGTATCTGAACGCCTCCTGCATTATGTTTCCTTTGACACCCAGTCCAATGAGGACTCCGAAACCTGCCCCTCCACCGCAAAGCAGAAGCTGCTCGGCGCCGCGCTGGTCGAGGAAATGCACGCCATGGGCATTTCCGACGCCTATATGGATGAAAACGGCTACGTCTACGGAACCGTTCCCGGCGAGAAAAACGCGCCGGTCATCGGCCTGATCGCGCACATGGACACCTCTCCCGACTGCTCCGGCGCGAACATTCAGGCCCGAACCGTCAAATACGAGGGCGGCGACCTGCTGCTCAACGCGGAAAAGGGCATTTATCTGCGCCCCTCCGAATTTCCGAAGCTGAGCCGGAGCGTCGGCAAGCATCTGATCGTCACGGACGGCACGACCCTGCTGGGCGCGGACGACAAGGCCGGCATTGCGGAGATTCTGACGGCGGCGGAGGAGCTGATGGTCTCCGGCACGCCGCACGCGACGCTGCGCATCGCGTTCACGCCCGACGAGGAGATTGGCCGCGGTGCAGACCGCTTTGATCTTGCGCATTTCGGCGCCGACTATGCCTATACCGCCGACGGCGGCACGCTGGGCGAGCTGGAATACGAGAACTTCAACGCCGCCTCCGCCGTCGTGACCGTCCACGGCCGCAATGTGCATCCCGGCTCGGCCAAGAACTGCATGGTGAACTCTCAGGAGATCGCCATGGAATTTCACGGTCTGCTGCCCGTCCACGACCGCCCGGAGAGCACCGAGCACTACGAGGGCTTCAGCCACCTGTGTGAAATGCGAGGCGCGGTGGAGCTGACGCGGCTGGACTACATCATCCGCGACCACGACCGCGCAAAATTTGAGCGCCGCAAGGAGCAGTTCGTCCAGATCGCCGCTTTCCTCAACCAGCAGTACGGCGAAAGCACAGTAGAAGTCACTCTACGCGACAGCTACTACAATATGCGTGAGAAGATCGAGCCAAAGATGTTCATCGTGGAAGCCGCCGAAAAAGCCATGCGCGAAGCCGGCGTCACGCCGCGCATCGTTCCCATCCGCGGCGGCACCGACGGCGCGCGTCTGTCCTACGAGGGGCTGCCCTGCCCCAACCTCTTCACAGGTGGGGAGAACTTCCATGGCCGTTTTGAATACATCCCGGTCGAGGACATGGAGGCGGCGGTCCGCGTTCTGAAGAACATCCTGATCGACGCCGCAAAATGACGCCGAACGAATATCAGGTGCAGGCCATGCGCTGGCTGAACCCGGCGCTTTCCGAAAAGGACACCCTCATCAACGGCGTGATGGGGCTTTGCGGTGAATCCGGTGAGGTCATTGATCTTGTGAAAAAGCACCTGTCGCAGGGGCACCCGCTGGATCGCGAGGCTCTTGCAAAGGAGTTGGGTGACGTAGCGTGGTATCTGGCGGAAACCGCCTATATTCTCGGTTATCCGCTGGAAGAAATATTCCGGAGGAATCTGGAAAAGCTCGCCGCACGCTATCCCGACGGATTTTCCACCGAGCGCTCACTGCACCGAAAAGAATGACGCAATGACATAAAGCAGGCTCTCACCTGTCCGGGTGAGAGCCTGCTTCATTATTGAAATCAGTCTTCTTCTACATGGATGCCGTTTTCCGCAAAGGCTTTCAGGAGAAGCTCCATGTCGGAGGGGATGGAGATCGGCTCGCCGCAGGCCTTAATCGCATTGGCAACGTCCTTCAGGCCGTTGCCGGTCACGACGGAAACGACGGTCGCATCGGCAGGTAGGATACCCTGCTCGCGCAGCTTCTTGACGCCGGCGGTGCCGGTAACGCCCGCAGGCTCGCCGAACACGCCGCAGGTGCGGCCGAGCAGCTTCTGCGCCGCCATGATC
>CAKUMR010000348.1 GCA_934667865.1 uncultured Oscillospiraceae bacterium
AGATCGGCTATCTGCTCGAGGTCACCGAAGTAGAATAAGGAGGAGACAAGAATGGAATTACATGAACTTGCTCCCGTTCTGGGTTCTACCCAGGTTGCCAAGCGCAAGGGCCGCGGCACCGGCACCGGCAACGGCAAGACCGCCGGCCGCGGTCACAAGGGTCAGAAGGCTCGCTCCGGCGGCAAGGTCCGCGTCGGCTTTGAAGGCGGCCAGATGCCTCTGGCAAGACGTATTCCGAAGCGTGGCTTCAACAATATCTTTGCAAAGCCCCTCACCGCAGTGAACGTCAGCGTTCTCAATGCGTTTGAAGACGGCGAAACGGTCGATGCGGCTGCATTGATCGAAAAGGGCATCCTGAATGACTGCAAGTACGGTCTGAAGGTTCTGTCCAACGGCGAGCTCACTAAGAAGCTGACCGTCAAAGCGGCGGCGTTCTCTGGTTCTGCCAAAGCTAAGATCGAGGAGGCAGGCGGAAAGGCTGAGGTGGTGTAAGTGCTTACGACACTTCGCAATGCATGGAAAATTGCTGACCTGCGCAAAAAACTTCTCTTTACGCTTGTCATCATCCTGCTGTACCGCATCGGCAACGTTATCCCTGTTCCCTTTGTCAACTTCAAAATGATGGCCGAAATGTTCAGTGCTCAGCTCTCGAACACCATCTTCGGCCTGATGGATATGATGTCCGGCTCGGCCTTCTCTCAGGGCACGATTTTCGCCCTGTCGATCCAGCCGTATATCAACTCCTCCATCATCATCCAGCTCCTCACCATTGCGATCCCTGCTCTGGAACGCCTGAGCAAGGACGGCGGCGAGGAGGGCAAGAAGAAGATCACGAAGATCACGCGCCTGACCACCGTAGCGCTAGCCATCCTGATGGGCTTTGCCTACTTCATGATGCTCCGCAACTACAATGCGCAGTACAATCTGCTGGTCAGCAGCAACTTCCTTGCCGCGCTCACCATCATCCTCACCTTCACCGCCGGCTCCACGCTGGTCATGTGGCTGGGTGAGCAGATCACCGAGTTCGGTATCGGCAACGGTATCTCCATGATCCTCTTTGCAAACATCATCGCGCGCATTCCCTCCGGCATCATCAAGCCCATGGTCAACATGCTCTGGGCGCAGTGGTACTGGGTGCTGCTGCTGATTGTTGCAATGCTTGCCATCATCGTTTTCATCATCTACGTCTCCAATGCGGAGCGCAGAATCCCCGTACAGTATGCGAAGCGCGTGGTCGGCCGTAAGGTCTATGGAGGCCAGAACACGCATCTGCCGATCAAGGTCAACATGTCCGGCGTTATGCCGATCATCTTCGCGCAGTCCATTGCGAGCTTGCCCGCAACTCTGTGCACCTTCTTCGGCTGGACGAACACTTGGGTCTATAAGCACGCGTTCCAGAGCACGACCGTGATCTACACCGTGTTCTATCTGATCCTGATCGTCGCCTTCAGCTACTTCTACGCAACCATTCAGTACAACCCCGTTGAGGTTGCCAACAACCTCAAGAAGAACGGCGGCTTCATCCCCGGCTTCCGCCCGGGCCGCCCGACGGCAGACTTTATCCGCAAGGTCATCAACAAGATCACGCTGTTCGGCGCTCTGTATCTTGGCGTTGTCGCGGTACTGCCGATCATCCTCGGCGTTGTAATGAGTGATACCCGCTTCTCCTTCGGCGGTACGTCCGTCATCATTATCGTCAGCGTTGCGCTTGAGACCGTCGCGGCCATTGAGGCTCAGATGATGATGCGCAACTACTCCGGTTTCCTTGAGAAATAACGGAGGCTGCCGATGAGACTGATTCTGCTGGGAGCGCCCGGTGCTGGCAAGGGAACACAGGCAGAGATCCTTGCATCGAAGCTGAATATTCCCACCATCTCCACCGGGAACATCCTCCGGGAAGCGATCAAAAACGGCACTGAGACCGGCCGCAAGGCCAAGAGCTTTATGGACCAGGGCATGCACGTTCCTGACGATGTCATTATC
>CAKUMR010000349.1 GCA_934667865.1 uncultured Oscillospiraceae bacterium
TCGTCGAAGCCCATGAACTTGACCCACGTCATGTCGCCGACGTTCAGCACGTCCTCGACCTTCTCGACGCGGCGGTTTTCCAGCTTGGAGATGTGAACCATTCCGTCGTGACCCGGAGCGATCTCGACAAAAGCGCCGATGGGCAGGATGCGGACGACCTTGCCGTAGTACAGCGCGCCGACCTCGGGAACGAAGCAGATATCGTCTATCATCTTCTTGGCGGCATAGCCCGCTGCGGGATCGACTGCGGCGATAAAGACGTTGCCGTCGTCGTCGATGTCGACCTTGGCGCCGGTATCTGCGCAGATCTTCTGGATGGTCTTGCCGCCGGAGCCGATGACCTCACGGATCTTGTCCACCGGAATCTGCATGGAAATCATCTTCGGTGCATACTCGGAAACGTCGGGACGCGGCTCGGAGATGCAGGGCAGCATGACCTTTTCAAGAATCTCAAGACGGGCCTTGCGGCAGCGCTCCAGCGCGTCGGCAATAATCTCCATGGTCAGACCCTTGTTCTTCAGGTCCATCTGGATGGCGGTGACGCCCTCGGTCGTACCGGCAACCTTGAAGTCCATCTCGCCGTGGAAGTCCTCAACACCCTGAATATCGGTGAAGGTGCGCCATTCGCCGGTTTCCTGATCGGAAATCAGGCCGCAGGAGATACCGGCAACCGGACGCTTAATGGGAACGCCCGCATCCATCAGCGCCAGAGTAGAGCCGCAGATGGAGCCCTGAGAGGTGGAGCCGTTGGAGGACAGAACCTCGGAAACGACACGGATGGCATAGGGGAATTCTTCCACGCTGGGCAGCACGGGGACAAGCGCCTTTTCCGCCAGAGAGCCGTGGCCGATCTCGCGGCGGGAGGTGGAACGAGCCGCTCTTGCTTCGCCGGTGGAGAAGGACGGGAAGTTGTAGTGGTGGATATAGCGCTTGGTGTCTTCCTGATAGATGGTGTCCAGCTTCTGCGCGGCGGAGAGGGTGTTGAGCGTGCAGATGGACAGAACCTGCGTCTGGCCTCTTGCGAACAGGCCGGAGCCATGGACGCGCGGCAGAACGCCGACCTCGGCGTCCAGCGGACGGATCTCGTCCATCTGGCGGCCGTCGACACGCTTGCCGGCCAGCAGCCACTTCTTGACGATCTTCTTCTGCATCTTGTACAGGCAGACGTCGATGTTGACGTCGAAGTCCTCGTACTTTTCGGCAAACTTCTCGGCAAAGTCGCGGCGGGCGGCGGTCAGGCGCTCCTCGCGGACGTTCTTGTCGTCGGTGTCGAGGGCGTATTCGATCTGATCCATGCCGTAGGCGCACAGGTCGTCCAGCAGGTCGTGGTTGACGGCGGCCTTCTCGAAGGTGAACTTCGGCTTGCCGATGGTGTCAACGATGGTGTTGATAAACTTGACGATCTCCATGTTGGCCTCGTGGGCAACACGGATGCACTCGTAGACAATGTTCTCCGGGGCTTCCTTGGCTTCCGTTTCGATCATGACGACCTTCTCAAAGGTGGAAGCGATGCAGACGAAGCAGTCGGCGGCGTTGCGCTGATCGGTGGAGGGGTTAACGACATACTCGCCGTTCACATAGGCGACGTTCGTGGTGGCGATGGGGCCGTTCCAGGGAACATCGGAGCAGGCGACAGAGATGGAAGCACCGAGGGAGGCGACGACCTCGACGGGGTTGTCATAGTCGTTGGAGAGCACGGTGCAGGTGACGACGACGTCGTTGCGCAGCTCGTCGTCAAACAGCGGGCGCATCGGACGGTCGATGATACGGCTGTTCAGAATGCCGCGCTCGGAGGGCTTGCCCTCGCGGCGGTTGAAGCTGCCGGGGATGCGGCCGACGGCGTACATTCTCTCCTCAAACTCGATGGTCAGGGGGAAGTAGTCGATGCCGGGCTTGGGGTCGGGGGAGCAGGTGACGGTGGTCAGAACCACGGTGTCGCCGTAGCGGCAGATGCACTCGGCATCGGCCAGCTCTGCGACCT
>CAKUMR010000350.1 GCA_934667865.1 uncultured Oscillospiraceae bacterium
GCCCGGCGGTGACGCATTGGGAGGTCATCGAACGCTACGGACAGTACACGCATCTGCGCTGCCGTCTGGAAACCGGCCGGACGCATCAGATCCGCGTGCATATGGCCTATATCAATCACCCCATCGCGGGCGACCCGCTCTACGGCGTGAAAAAGCCGGAGCTGGGGCTGACGAGCCAGTGCCTGCACGCGAAGGAGCTGACCTTCCTGCATCCGCGCACCGGCGAGGAGATCACGGTTTCCTGCCCCCTGCCGGAGGAATTCCGGAACGCGCTGCAAAAGCTGCGCGGAGAGAGGTAAAAAACGCCGCGGCTGCATGAGCAGCCGCGGCGTGATTCCTTTTATTACCAGATTATTACCAGAACAGCTTGCTGGCCTTGCGTTGCAGGTAGATATACCAGCCGAAGCAGCCGAAGGGGACGACGAGCTGCACCCAGTACAGCCAGCCGCCGACAAAGTTGCGGCGGACAAGGAACAGCACCAGAAGATCCAGCGCCGCGCAGAAGATCAGGGCGATGCCGAAGATCACAAGGCGGGGCGCGATATAGTCAAAGAAGCCCTCCGGGTCGGCGCAGTTGGTTGCCTCGCAGCCGCCGGGCAGAAGAACCTTATTTTCAAAAAACGTATACTCTTTGCGCACGCGGATGGAGGTATAAATGCAGTAAATTCCTGTGCCGAAGAGCAGAATGGCCATGAAGAGGTCGAGCAGGTTGAATTCAACGCCGAAGAGAGTATAAGTGTCGAGCATACAGGTTCCTCCAGAATTTGATGGAATCATTATAACAACAGGGCGGAAACATTGCAACCGTTTTCCCCGAAAAAAGCGGGAAACGGCCGTTTTTCGCTTGTAATCGGACAGACGGTGTGGTAAAATACACCCTGTATGTCAAGCTGTATGCCTGTTTGCCCGTCCGTCCCGGCGGGAACGGACATGGGAGGAATATTATGTCAACTTTAAGAGAAGAGATCAGCCGCCGGCGCACCTTTGCGATCATTTCGCACCCGGACGCCGGTAAGACCACGCTGACCGAGAAATTCCTGCTCTACGGCGGTGCGATCGCGCAGGCCGGTGCAGTCAAGGGAAAAAAGAACGCCCGCGCGGCCGTGTCGGACTGGATGGAGATCGAAAAGCAGCGCGGCATTTCCGTCACGTCGTCGGTCATGCAGTTCCGCTATGAGGGCTACTGCATCAACATTCTGGACACGCCGGGCCATCAGGACTTCTCCGAGGATACCTACCGCACGCTGATGGCGGCGGATTCCGCAGTCATGGTCATCGACGGCAGCAAAGGCGTCGAGGCGCAGACGCGCAAGCTGTTCAAGGTCTGCGCGATGCGGCATATCCCGATCTTCACCTTTGTCAATAAAATGGACCGCGAGGCCAAGGACCCCTTTGATCTGCTCGACGAGCTGGAGCGCGAGCTGGGCATCGAGACCTACGCCGTCAACTGGCCCATCGGCTGCGGCAAGGAATTTCAAGGCGTTTACGACCGGCAGAAGGGAAGAATCGACTTCTTCTCCGGCGTTTCCGGAAAGAACCGCGCCGACCGTATGGAGGTCGAGCCGGATGACCCGAGGGTAGACGAGCTGATCGGCGCGGAGCGCGCAAGCCAGCTCCGCGACGACGTGGAGCTTCTGAGCGCGGGACGCGAATTTGATCTCGACGAGGTGCGCGCGGGCGCGCTCAGCCCGGTGTTCTTCGGCTCCGCGCTGACGAACTTCGGCGTCGAGCCTTTCCTGGAGGCCTTCCTCCATATGACGACGCCGCCGCTGCCGCGTATCGCGGATTGCGGAGAGATCGACACATTCTCTCCGGATTTTTCCGCCTTTGTGTTCAAAATTCAGGCGAACATGAACAAAGCGCACCGCGACCGTCTGGCCTTCATGCGCATCTGCTCCGGCAAATTCGAGCGCGAGGCCGAGGTATATCATGTGCAGGGCAACCGCAAGCTGCGCCTGTCGCAGCCGCAGCAGCTCATGG
>CAKUMR010000351.1 GCA_934667865.1 uncultured Oscillospiraceae bacterium
TGCTTACCGCGCGTACCGCTGCCGCCTCCACCACCGGCGGCGCCGGTATGGAAATGGACGCGATCTGCGCGGTCGTTCTGGGCGGCACCTCGCTGGCCGGCGGCAAGGCCAATGTCTTCGGCACGCTGCTCGGCTGCCTGATCGTCGGCACCATCACCAACGGCCTGACGCTCCTGCGCGTGGACTCCAACTGGCAGGTCGTTGCCAAGGGCATTATCATCATTCTGGCCGTCGTCATCGACGTGGAAACCGAACGCCTGACCGCAAAGCGTGCACTGGCCGCAATGGACAAGTGATATGAAGAAATACGGAATCGTCAACCCCAGACTGATGGGTGCGCTGACCGCGCTGGGGCACTATGACAAATTCGCCATTACGGACGTCGGGATGCCGCTGCCGAAGGGCGCGGAGGTCATCGACCTGTCCATCATCCCCGGGATGCCGGAATTCATGACGGTCCTGCGCATCATCCTCAAGGAAGTCACCGTGGAGGAATACACCATTTTCGACACGATGAAGCAGTACAATTCCGAAACCTATCAGGCGCTGGAAGCTCTCCTGTGCCGGCAGGAACGTCATGAGTGTTCCATGGCGGAATGGATCGAGCAGAGCCGCGAGTGCCGCTTCTTCGTGCGCACCGGCGAGCTGCTTCCCTGCTCCAATATCATTCTGGAGTCCGCCCCCGTACACGAGATGTTCCGCGAAAAATACGACGTCGTTTTGTGATACCCTCCAACATAGGCAGCCCCGCCGGGCCGGAACTCCCGCCGGGGCTGCCGCAAAACGTGTGATCTCCATTTCCCCCTGCAAACGAATCCCCCGGACGGAATTCTGAACCGTCCGGGGGATTTGTCTGTTGTGTGATACTCGGACTCCGCTTTTGCAGGCGGAGTTTTTTGCAATCTGGCGGTCGTTTCTTCGCAGGTGCAGCTCAAAAAAACGAGAAAGAAAATTGCATTTTCCGTCATTTTTGTCTTGCCTGAACGGCATCGTGCTTTTGCCGTAATTCACAAACCATCCGCAGCTTTGCCCGTTTCTTTCGGCAAGGTTGCCGCACGGCGCCCGTCTTTGTGCGCCGCAGCATTGGTTTTTTCCGGCAAAGATTGCAAAAAATGGCTCAAATTTTGCACACGGTGCCCGCTATGGCGGCCTGCCGGTCGCACATTTCGGCATTTTAACCGATTTTGCAATGTATCTGCTTGGTTTTACATTGACAAGATTTCCAAACACCGATACCCTATATTTAGAATGGAGCGTGGGCGATTATGATTTCCGTGAACGACCGCACATTTCACTTGCGGGGAAAAGCCTATTGTTATGTATTTTATGTCAGCCCTGAGGGCTATCTTCTGAACTTCCACTACGGCAGGCACATCCCGCCTGCGGACTATGCGTCCGAGGCCGGGCTGCTGTTCGAGCCCTATCCCCAGCTTCGCGGTGAGCCGATGCAGCGGAACCTCTCGACCTGGCCGCAGGAATACCCGACCTACGGCCATCTGGATATGCGCGAACCGGCGCTGGAGGTGGAAAACGGCTTTGGCAACCGCATCACGGACTTGCGCTACAAGGGTTATCGAATCCTCAGAAACGAAGCCGCCGCGCCCGAGGGCCTGCCCGGCGTTTTCGCGGGGAGCAGCACGTGCGACACGCTTCAGATCACGCCGGAGGATCCCGCGCTGCGGCTCGAGGTCGTGCTGAACTACATCGTCTTTGCGGACAGCGATATTCTGGTCCGCAGCGCGATGATCCGGAATTGCTCCGAGGCTCCCGTCCGGCTGACCGAGGTCAGCTCGTTCAGCCTCGACCTGCCGATTCGGGAGTATGAGGCCGTCTCCTTCTCGGGCGACTGGGGCCGTGAGCGGCGGCCGGAGCGTTTTGCCCTTCACCAGGGCTCCACCGTGGAGATCGCGGACAACACCGGCCGAAGCACACGCTGGAACAATCCCTTTGTGATGGTCTGCACGCC
>CAKUMR010000352.1 GCA_934667865.1 uncultured Oscillospiraceae bacterium
GAGGGGTGCTTGATGAACCTGCTGCACACCTGCGAGATGTGTACCAGCCCATCCTGATGCACGCCGATGTCCACGAACACGCCGAAGTCGATGACATTGCGCACCGTGCCGGTGAGCACCATGCCGGGCTTCAGATCCTTCATTTCCAGCACGTCCGTGCGCAGAATGGGCTTTGGCAGCTCGTCGCGCGGGTCACGGCCGGGCTTGCACAGCTCCTTGACGATGTCGCGTAGGGTCGGCACGCCGACGCAGCAGACCTCGGCGGCCTTCTGCGCGCCGTAGGCGTCCAGACGCTTCGGCAGTTCTGCGATCGTGCCGGCGGCAACGTCGGCGAGCGTGTAGCCGCACAGCTCCAGCAGCTTCTCCGCTGCGCCGTAGGATTCGGGGTGGACGCCTGTGCGGTCGAGCACCTGCTTGCTCTCCGGCACGCGCAGGAAGCCCGCCGCCTGCTCGTAGGCCTTTTGGCCCAGCTTCGGCACCTTCAAAACCTGCTTGCGCGCGGTGAAGGCGCCGTTTTCCTCGCGGTAGGCCACGATATTCTTCGCCGTCGTGGCGTTCAGGCCGGAAACGCGGCGCAGGAGCGACGGCGAAGCGGTGTTCAGATCAACGCCGACCGCATTGACGCAATCCTCGACCACGCCGCTCAGGCTCTCGTCCAGGCGCTTTTCCGGCACGTCGTGCTGGTACTGCCCCACGCCGATGGCCTTGGGGTCGATCTTGACCAGCTCGGCCAGCGGGTCCTGCAAGCGCCGCGCAATGGAAACCGCGCTGCGCAGATTGACGTCATACTGCGGGAATTCCTCCGCTGCCAGCGGCGAGGCTGAGTAGACCGACGCGCCCGCCTCGGAAACGATCATGTAGGAAACGCCCGGCACTCTGCCCAACAGCTCGCAGACGGCGGCCTCCGTTTCGCGGGAAGCGGTGCCGTTGCCGATGGCGATGTGCGCCACTCCGTGCTTGCGGATGAGCTTTTCCAGCGTGTTCAGCGCCTCGTCGCGCTTGGCCTTGGAGAAGGTCGGATAGACCACGGCGGTGTCGAGCACCTTGCCCGTCGCATCCACGACGGCGACCTTGCAGCCGTGGCTGTAGCCGGGGTCGAGCCCCATGGTCACGCGGCCGCGCACCGGCGGCTGCATCAGGAGCGGGCGCAGATTCAGGGCAAAATTGTGGATCGCGCCCTCGTTTGCCCCGTCGGTCAGCGCGCTGCGCAGCTCACGCTCCATGCTGGGCGCGATCAGACGGTCGTAGGCATCCTCCGCCGCAGCACGGACAAACTCCGCCGCCCCGCCGCCGGGAATCAGCACCGCGCGCCGCACACAGATGAGCGCCTGTTCCCGGTCCAGCTCTATGCCGACCTTCAGAAAGCCCTCGCGCTCGCCGCGGTTGACGGCCAGCACCTGATGGCCCTGCAATTTGGAAACCGGCTGGGTGAAATCGTAATAGGTCTGATAGGGCGAGGTTTCCTCCTCCTTGCCCTTGACCGCCTGCGCGCGCAGGACGGCCTGCCGCTGCATCAGCCCGCGCAGCGCCTTGCGGATGGCGGCGTCGTCGGAGATCGCCTCGGCGATGATGTCAGACGCGCCGGCCAGCGCGTCGGCGGCCGTTTCCACGCCCTTTTCCGGGTCGATGTAAGCCTGCGCCAGCTCCTCCGGGACGGGCAGATCGCGCGCCTGCGAGAACAGCTGCTGCGCCAGCGGCTCAAGGCCCTTTTCCTTCGCAACGGTCGCGCGCGTGCGGCGCTTGGGCTTGTAGGGCCGGTAGAGGTCCTCCAGCTCCGAGAGCGTCTTTGCCGCGGTGATCGCGGCATCCAGCTCGTCTGTCAGCTTTTCTCCAATACCGCGTCGGATCTCCTCGCGGCGCTGCGCCAGATTCCGCAGATATTGCAGGCGGTCTGCGAGCGTACGCAGGGCGGTATCGTCCATTGCGCCGTGCAGCTCCTTACGGTAGCGAG
>CAKUMR010000353.1 GCA_934667865.1 uncultured Oscillospiraceae bacterium
ATGCGCGGCATATTGCCCGCATCCGGGTCGCCGTTGGGGTTGCCGTTTTCCACGTCGTAAAGGATCACAAATTCATAGCGGTTTTTAATGGCGTTTTCAAACATCTTTTCTTCCTCCTCAGTTTTCCTTTTTGGTATAGCGGGCCTGCGTCTGATGATAATAGCCGAGCATGAAAATGCCCTGATCTTCCATATTCAAATGCTTGGGGAAGCTCTCCGTGATCTTGCCGGTCAGCTCATGAAGCTGCTTTTCCCGAATCCACTTGAGGCCGCCGTCGAGCTTGCGCAGGTGTTTCTCCGCCAGCTTCAGAAGCGTCGGGAAAACAACGGGCGGCGTTTCGCAGGCGGCAGTGAGATACTTATCCTTGATGGTCGTGTTGACGCCGGGATTGGCGGCAGATTGAATGTCCTCCAGCACGGCGAACAGCCGTCCCAGAAGATAAGGCAGATAGGTTGTCTGGTCGTTCAGTTCCACAGTCAAAGCCTCCTTGTTCTTTTCATTTCTCGAATTTCTCAGAAGATACGCCTTAATGATCGCAGCTTTTCCACGGCTGACATTGCGCTCAGCGCAAAGCCGCAGCATGGTATTCTGGTAGAGGGTCGCTGGATAGCGCCCTCCGGTGAAGATCGCGCGCAGAACGTCGCCCGCCATCTGCGGCGCGGGCGTTTTGTCGCGGGAATTCTGGTTGACGGTTTCGCGCAGGAGCTTCCAGAGCGGAAGTGCCGCGTCCTTGTCATATGCCGGTCGGACGATCTCCAGCCGGTCAAAATGCTCCTTGAAATGCCGGACAAAAGCGCCGAAATCGTTTTGCAGGAAGAAGCGCACCGACAGGCGCGCGGCATTGGGCGCAAGGCCCAACACATAGAAGCGGTTATCCGGATGCAGCGGAAGAGAATTCCAGTCGCAGTCCCTCCCCTGCGCCAGCGCGTTCATCACACTGCGCAGGTCGTCATCCGTCACAACGTTTCCGCCGTCGATCGCAAGACCAAAGAAATCCTGATACTGTGGCTCGGCGTCCTCCGCCCAGAATACGACGGTCGTATCTCCCATTCTGCGGCAGTGATTGCTGTCCGCAAGCAGGCGGTTCAGCGCCGCGGTATAGGCAAAGGCGGCATAGCGCCCGACCGGCGCATTCTGATTCTGCACTCGTCCGTAGGAGCAGAAGGCATCTCCGTTGAAGGAAACCAGCGCCGCGCCCGAGGACTGCGCACCGTAGACACGCTTGATCGCCGGGTGAACGTCCTCCGGCACAACGAGCTCCCCCGTGACCAGGCAGCGCATTTTCTCCCCTTCGGGCGGCGTGTCGTAGTACTCCTGCCAGCGCCGACAGATCGCGGCGGATTCCTTCGCCGGCCGCCCATCAAACCAGAACGTCAGATTCGCGCCCGCAAGGAGCTTGTCCGCCACCTCCGCAACGGCTGGATGCGCCATGGCGTTTTCCGGTTCCCATGTCCGGAAAAATGCGCAGATCGCCCGTGCTGCCGGGTCATCCAAATCGGACAGCAGCTTCAGGTGCAGTTCCCGTGCCGCCGCAAAGCACTGTTTCGTGCGTTCCACCTTTCCCTTGCCGTCGATGCCGAGCAGATACGCGCTGTTGTCCCAGAGGAAATTTGCATTCACACCGGAGGTACGCTTCACCGGCGCGGGAAGCTCCAGATACCGCGCGATTGTTTTTCCCTTTTCGTCCGCGGACTCCAAGGGGAGAACGTGCAGCAGCTGCCCTGCCGCGTCCAGCTCCAGCGCGTATTGCACGCGCGTTTCCGCCCAGCCGATCTCTCCGATCTCGCCGCGCGCACGAAGTGCCTCGTAATAGGCGGTCAAAGCCTGTAGAATCATCTCAGCACCTCCGGACTTTCCGGTGCGGGCACATTCAGCGCCCCATTTTCCAGTACGGCGCGGAAGAACATGGGCTTGATGTTCCGAGGGTCGGAATAATCCATATCATAGAGCA
>CAKUMR010000354.1 GCA_934667865.1 uncultured Oscillospiraceae bacterium
CTATCGGCCCGGCAATCGGTGAAGGTCACGCCGTCGGCTGCGCACTGGAGGGCATGGCTCGTCAGCCTGAGGTCGCGGACACCCTGCGTACCAACATGATTCTTGGCTGCGCTATCACCGAGACCACCGGCATCTACTCCCTTGTCGTTGCGCTGCTCATGATCTTTGCGTTCTGATTCCCGCGCACCCGACCGAATAAGGGGGGAACACCTTGTATTTATTGTATTTGTTTGGCGAATCCGGTGACTTTATTTCGCTGGAGCTGTGGACAAGCATTTTCACGCTGTGCAACCTCGTGATTTTGTTCTTTGTGATGAAGAAGCTGCTGTTCAAGCCCGTGAAGAAGATGATCGATTCCCGCCAGCAGGAAGTTGACGAAATGTACGCCAACGCGAATCAGGACAAAGAGGCTGCCGCCCAGATGAAGGCCGACTACGAGCAGAAGCTCGCCCACGCCTCCGAGCAGAGTGCGCAAATGCTCAAGGATGCGACCCGCCGTGCCCAAAAGCGGGAGGAAGAAATTCTTACCGAGGCGCAGGAAAAGGCCGCACAGACTCTGAAGCGTGCCGACGAGCAGATCGAAATGGAAAAGAAGCGCGCGCTCAACGACATCAAGGACGAGGTCTCCGGCATGGCCGTGGACATCGCCTCCGCGATTCTGACGCGCGACATCAAGCCCGAGGAGCACTCCGAGCTGATCGACTCCTTCATTGAGAATCTGGGGGACAGCCATGATTGATACCGCCAGCTACGGCAAAGCGCTGTTCCAGCTTGCGCAGGAAAACGGCAGCGATGTGCGCGTTCTGGACGAGCTGGGCGCGGTGCAGCAGCTTTTGCAGGAGAATCCTTCCTATGCGCTGCTGCTTGATACGCCCGCCGTCTCTCAGGACGAGAAGCACGGCCTGCTGCACGAGGCCTTCGGGCAGTTTGATCCGATGCTCCTGAATTTCCTGTGCCTGCTGTGCGACCGCCGCGCCTTCTATCAGCTTCCGGCCTGCCGCACGGCTTACCGTGCCTGCTTCGACGAAGCGCATGACATCGTGCGTGCCGAGGCTATCACGGCGGTACCGATGCAGGACAAGCAGCGCAGTGCGCTCAAGGCCAAGCTGGAAGCGCTCACCGGCAAGAACATTGTGCTGAAAAACAGCGTGGATCCTGCGCTGATCGGCGGCATTACACTCCGATACGGCGGCGTCCAGCTCAGTGACAGCATCCAAAGCAGACTCGACCGGCTGCGCCGCAGCCTGGACGAGTCCATAGTTTAAGATAAAGTTGGTGAAACCGTGAATCTGAAAATAGACGACATCAGCAAGATCATCAAGGATCAAATCAAGAATTACGCCCAGAAAACCGCGCAGGACGAGATCGGCTATGTCATTCAAGTCGGTGACGGCATCGCAAAGGTGCACGGCTTGGAAAAGTGCAAGGCCAACGAGCTGCTGCAGTTTGAAAACGATTCCTACGGCATGGCGCTGAACCTTGAAGAAAACTACGTCAGCGCCGTCATGCTCGGCACGGATGTCGGCATCAGCGAGGGCGGCCTTGTCAAACGCACCGGCCGCGTTGTCTCCGTCCCTGTGGGCGAAGCGCTCATCGGCCGCGTCGTGGACGCGCTGGGTCAGCCCATCGACGGCAAAGGCCCGATTCAGGCCGCAGAGCTGCGCCCCATCGAGCGCAATGCACCCGGCATCATCGAACGCCAGCCTGTTTCCGTGCCGCTGCAAACCGGCATCAAGGCCATTGACTCCATGATTCCGATCGGCCGCGGCCAGCGTGAGCTGATTATCGGCGACCGCCAGACCGGCAAGACCGTCATCGCCATGGATACGATCATCAATCAGAAGGGCAAGGACGTCATCTGCATTTACGTTGCCATCGGTCAAAAGCGCTCTACCGTTGCGCAGATGGTTGATACCCTCGCACGCAACGGTGCAATGGACTATAC
>CAKUMR010000355.1 GCA_934667865.1 uncultured Oscillospiraceae bacterium
CATTGAAGGACAGCGAGCTGCTCCCGGCCAGCCTCTCGGCGGAATTGCTGCAGGGACTTCTGCGTCAGCGTCTTGGTTTTAACGGGCTGATCGTGACCGACGCCTCGCAGATGCTGGGCTTTACCACGGCCATGCCGCGCCGTCTGGCGGTGCCCGGCTGCATCGAGGCCGGATGCGATATGTTCCTGTTCGGCAAATGCATCGAAGAGGATATGCAGTATATGCGGCAGGGACTGGCCGAGGGACGCCTCACGCAGAAGCGTCTGGACGAGGCCGTTACCAGAATTCTGGCGCTCAAGGCACACCTCGGCCTGCACAGACAGGTGTTGGAGTACCCGCAGGAGAGCGTCATCGGCTGCGAGGAGCATAAAAAGGCGGCGCGTGCCTGCGCGGAGCGCTCCGTTACGCTCGTGCGCGACCGTGACGGCCTGCTTCCCTTTACGCCGGAACGCTTCCGCAGAATCCTGCTGATCTTCCTCGGCGGCGAGGTGGGCTTCATTTCCGGCAGCGACGTATCCGGCTACGTCAAGCAGAAGTTCATGGAAGCCGGATTTGATGTCGAGATCTATGACGGGCACGATACGATGTTCGATTCCTTTGAGGATTATCGGAGCAAATATGATGCCGTGGCTTATGTTGCCAATATCACCACGGCCAGTAACCAGACCTCCGTGCGCATTTCGTGGAAAAAGCCGATCTGTGCGGACGGCCCGTTCTTTGCGGCGGACGTGCCGACGATCTTCATTTCGATCGCGAATCCCTATCACTATGTCGATGTCCCGTCCGTCGGGACGATCATCAACGCCTACAGCGCAAGCGACGACATCATCGATGCCCTGATGGAAAAGCTGGCAGGCCGAAGCGAATTCCAGGGCATCTCGCCGGTGAGTCCCTATGGCGACCGGTGGGTCGCGGAGAGCTGAGGAAAACGAAAACACGGTGGCCACGTGCGGGACAGGAGAGAATTGTGAGAGCAGTAATTTTTGATCTGGATGGCGTTGCGGTATCGACCGATGCCTATCACCAGCTTGCGTGGAAGGAAACCGCGGAGGAGGCGGGCATTGCGCTTCCGGAGGAGATCGCGCCGAAGCTCCGCGGCGTCGGACGCACGGAGTGTGCGGCGATGATCCTCGCCGCGTCGGGACGCAGCGGGAGCCGCTGGGATGTCTATACCTTTGCGCAGAAAAAGAATGCGAAGTATGTCGATTACCTGAACGGCCTCACGCCGAACGATATTCTTCCCGGCGTTCTGCGCCTTCTTGAGGCGCTGAAGCAGGCGGGGATCCGGACGGCGATCGCCTCGGCAAGCAAAAATGCGGGAACGATCCTAGAAAAGACCGGTCTGCGCGGCTGCTTTGATGCCGTCGTTGACGGAAGTATGATCCGCAGTACAAAGCCGGATCCGGAGGTGTTCCTCAAGGCGGCGGAGCTGCTGCACGCCGCGCCGGAGGACTGCGTGGTGATCGAGGATGCCGAGGCCGGGATCCGGGGCGCAGAGGCGGCCGGTATGCACACGGTCGCGGTAGGCCCGGCCGGCCGGCTCGGGCTGGGGGAGCTGAATCTGAACGACCTGACGGGTCTGATGCCGGAGCTGCTGCCCTTTGCGCCGAAAGACGGCGATCCTGAACAGTAGGGAGAATGACAGAAATGACAAAATATAAGAAACTGCTGGCGCCGATCAAGGTCGGCAATACCGGTGTTGTGCTGAAAAGCAGAATGGTCTGCACGGCAAGTACGCCGATTTTTATTCAGGGCCCGGAGCGCTATCCTGCGGAGTCGAGTATTCTCTATGCGGCCAATATCGCCCGCGGCGGCGCGGCCTTCGTGACGGTGGTCGGTGTTTCCGCCGACGGGAAACCGGCGCAGCCGTATTACCGCGGCAGCAAGGTGCCGAAGTTTGAGGGCACGCAGGGACACGAGCAGCATTTCGACCTGTTCGAC
>CAKUMR010000356.1 GCA_934667865.1 uncultured Oscillospiraceae bacterium
CCCTATGACATGAAGACCCCGGCGGCGCTGGTGCGCGAGCTGCGGAGCGCGCAGGGGGATGACTTCGTCCTCATGCTCTCGCACCGCAACGACGAGCTTGCCATGTGGAGCCAGCTTGGCGTGCAGCTGGTCCTGTCCGGCCACTGCCACGGCGGGGTGGTGCGGCTGCCCTTTGTGGGCGGCGTGTTCGGCACGCGGCGGGAGCTGTTCCCGGAATATGACGCGGGGGTGTACCGGCAGGACGGCACGACACTTTTCGTCAGCCGGGGGCTGGGCTACACCAACGTGCATTTTCGTCTCTTCAACCGTCCTCATGTCCCCATTATGATCCTCAGAAGCGGAAAAAACGTAAACAAATCGTGAATTCTTTCGCCGAAGACTTGTAAATAAAAAGGCGCAGACTATAATGGGTCGTAGGTGATTGATATGTTTCGAAGAATCGGAGCGGCGCTGCGGCGGTTCATGTACGGGCGCTACGGCTCGGATCAATTGAATATGGCCATCCTTGTGGCCGCGGTGCTGGTGAGCCTGACCAACAGCATCCTGACGGTATTTCTGCGGGAGTCCAGAGTGTACAGCAGCATTGTCGCGCCCATCCTGTCCGTGATCGTCTACGGTCTGCTGATCTACAGCTTTTTCCGGATGTTCTCGCGCAATATTTACAAGCGCCAGCGGGAAAACCGCCGGTTCACGCAGCTCTGGATGCGCCTGAAGGACCGCAACAACCGCTATTTCCGCTGCCCGAACTGCAAGCAGACGGTGCGCGTCCCGCGCGGCCGCGGCAAGATCTGCATCCGCTGCCCCAAGTGCGGCGAGAAGTTCACACGCAAAACCTGAAAAAGAAGTCCCAAGTACGCATTCACTTAAGGACGAAGGATGCTCAAAAGAATACGGCATAGCTTACGATCATGTAGGCTATGCCGTTTCTTTTTGCTCTTGTTGCGGGATATCGACCACGCCGATGAAGTTCCACCAGATGACCAGGGTCTGCTTTTTTGTCCGTGTGCCGGGGACTTTCTCCGGTTTCTTCACCTCGATTTTCTCCACGAAAGAGCGGATGATCTCTGCGGTAAGTTCTGTAATGTCCGTGTACCGGCGCACCATTCCCAAGAAGGAATCCGCATTCAGGCGTTGCTCCCGGGCCTCCGCAATAGCTGCCTCCGGTTCTGAGGCTCTTGCATCCAATTGCTTTTGCTCGGTTTCGTAGGTGGCAGACATTCGGGAAAAACGGTCGTCGGATATTTTCCCGTCGATGTTGTCCTCGTAGAGCCGCTGCATGATACTATCCAGCTTCTTGATGCGCTCTTTCGCTTGAACAAGCTCCTTATTACTGTTGCGCATCAGGCGATTGAGCTCCTTTTCGTTCTGCTTCATGACCAGTTCAACAAATTCCGTTTCATGGGAACGTGCGTATGCCGTAATGCTCTTTAATTGCCGAAGCAGGATCTCTTCCACCTGGACATTGTGGATTTGGTGGGGAGAACACAGGACGTTGGAGGAGAAGTGGAAGTTGTTTTCGCCGTTGGCTTTCAGCTTGCTCAGATCTAGATACACAGGCACCCACACGCCGTTCTGTCCCTTATAGTCCTGAACGTAAGCGCCGTACCAGCTCCCGTTGACGCGGACGCGGATGGCGGCCTTGTCGCTGTCCTTCTCGGAGGCGGCTGTACCCGGCGTTTCCGGTTCACGCTTGTGGCCGTCCTCGGCCAATGCGCCCGTTCAGAGCAGACAGGCGATCATGACCACGGCCAGAAGAACTGAAAAAGGTCTTTTCATGCGTTATCCTCTTTTCCTGTATATTTTTGAGGTTAACCCTATTTTATCGGTCAAATTATCCAAAATATATATTTTACTTTCATGAAATATGTGGAATATCTACGATGGGTGTTCCGGCCTTTACACAGGCAACTAAACGGACTGCACAAAATCGGAAA
>CAKUMR010000357.1 GCA_934667865.1 uncultured Oscillospiraceae bacterium
CCTCTACGCCGAGGGAGACGAGGTGGACGTGGGTGCGCTGCGCTTCACCGTTCTGGAGACCCCCGGCCACACGATGGGCTCGGTGTGCCTGCGCTGCGGGAACACGCTCTTCACGGGCGACACCCTCTTTGCCGGCTCCTGCGGCCGCACCGATCTGGGCGGCAATGCGCAGGGGATGGAAAAGAGCCTTGCGCGTCTGGCGGCCATTCCGGAAAACCTGACCGTTCTGCCCGGCCACGGCGAGGGAAGCACGCTGGACAGAGAGCGCGCCTCCAACCCCTATCTGCCATGAAGCTGCTGCTGCAGGGTCACGAGGACCGCTATGCCGTCGAGCAGCTCCAGCTCGCGCTGTTCCCGGAGGAAGCCATGGAGCCGGTCGACGCACCCTTTTCGGGTGACGGCGCGGTGTCCGCGCTGCACGCGGGCGCGCTGTGGCTCACCGCCACGGCAAAGATCACGCTGCACGGAAAGACCGTGCGGGCCAGCCGCCGCATGAAGCGCGCAGACGCGGATGTTCCCTCCCGCCGCCGTCTGCTGCAAAACGCCTATTACGCCGCCGCGATGCTCCTGCGCGAGCCGCCGGAATGGGGCAGCCTTTCGGGCGTGCGTCCGACAAAGCTCACGACGCGCTGCCTGCTTGCAGGCGGCACGGAACGTGACGCCCGGCGCCTTCTGGAGGAAAACTATCATGTCACGCCCGCGCGGAGCCGCCTTGCCGCAGAGTGCTCGCTTGCGACCGTCGAGGCCGCAGAGCGCCTGCGCCCGCGGGATGTTTCCGTGTATATCGGCATCCCCTTCTGCCCGACGCGCTGCGCCTATTGCAGCTTTGTCAGCCAGACGACCGGGCGGCAGGGCGCGCTGCTGGAGCCCTATCTTGATGCGCTGGAGCGGGAGATCGCGCACACCGGCGCGCTGCTGCGCGCCTCCGGCAAGACCGTCCGCACGCTCTACATCGGCGGCGGCACGCCCACGACGCTCTCGACCGAACAGCTTTGCCGCCTGATGCAGGCGATTGCCGCACATTTTGACCTCTCGTCCCTCATAGAATACACCGTGGAGGGCGGCCGTCCGGACACGCTCGACCGCGCCAAGCTGGACGCGATTTTTCAGAACGGCTGCGGGCGCGTGAGCATCAATCCCCAGACGATGAACGACGCCGTCCTGCACCGCATCGGCCGCTGCCACACCGCGCAGCAGACCCGCATTGCCTATATGGAGGCGGACGCGGCGGGGCTGAGCATCAACATGGACCTGATCGCCGGTCTGCCGCTGGACACGCCGGAGAGCTTTGCCGATTCTCTCGCGCAGGTGCTCGCCTTGGCGCCGGACAACATCACCGTGCACACGCTGGCCCTCAAAAAGGGCGCGGATCTCTATTTCTCCCGCGAGGAGCTGCCGACGGCCGAGGCCGTGCGCGCAATGCTCGACGGCGCGGAGCGCGCGCTGCGGGAGCACGGTTACCGCCCCTACTACCTCTACCGCCAGAAATATATGTCCGGCAGCTTTGAGAACATCGGCTGGACAAAGCCTGGCTCTGCCTGCCTGTACAATATTTATATGATGGAAGAGCTGCACAGCATCCTCTCGCTGGGCGGCGGCGGGATGACCAAGATCAATCTGCCCGACGGCCGGCTGGAGCGCTTCCACAACCCGAAATTCCCCCAGCAGTATATCGCGCGCATAGACGATGTCCTGAAGCAGAAGGATGCCGCCTTTGCTCTGCTGAAATGAAAGGACGCCTTATGGATATTCTCTTTGCCAATGTCACCGCCGTCACCATGGACGAGGATCTGCGTGTGCTCTTCTCCGCCTTCGTGGGCGTTACGGACGGAAAAATCAGCTATCTTTCCCGCAAAGCCCCGGAGGAAAAGCCGCAGAAGATCATTAACGGCGAGGGCATGGTGCTCATGCC
>CAKUMR010000358.1 GCA_934667865.1 uncultured Oscillospiraceae bacterium
CTTCTTTTTTTTCGACCGTAACGCCCGGCCAGTTGCCGACGAACTGGTTGGAGCCGGTCAGTGCGTTGAACAGCGTAGTTTTACCACTGTTCGGGTTGCCCGCAAGGGCAATTCGCAGATCCAGATCAACAATCCTCTCTTTCAGATGATTAGCATGCGCTAACCAAAAATCTTAAAATATGGGGAAGGACTCCCCGGGTTTGCTTACTCGATTTCGATCATTTCCGCATCCGCCTTACGGATGGAAAGCTCATAGCCGCGAACGGTGACCTCTACGGGATCGCCCAGCGGTGCGACCTTGCGGATGTAGACCTCCGTGCCCTTCGTCAGGCCCATGTCCATGATGCGGCGCTTGACGGCGCCCTCGCCATGGAGCTTCACGACCTTCACGGTCTGCCCGATCTTCGCTTCCTTGAGTGTTTTCATTTCTTTATCCTCCTTTTTCTGATTTCCGATATGTCAGGCGCGGCAGCGCCGTCATACCATGATCTTGCGGGCCATTTCCTCACTGATGGCGACGCGCGTATCCTTGACGTTGACGATCACGTTTCCGCCCAGAGAGTTGATCACCGTCACCTCGCCGCCGACCACAAAACCAAGATCTTCCAGATGCTTTTTGGTTTCCTGATTTCCGCCGACGCGCTTGATGATGTTTTCCTCGCCCTGCTGTGCCAGACTCAACGGTAGCATATGCATCCCTCGTTTCTCTACGGATTAGCTCGTGCTAACCGAATTGCAATACTATTGGTTAGCACCCACTAACCAACTAATAAGATACACGAAGAGGGCAATTTTGTCAAGGGGAAAATCAAGAAAAAGCATGGCTTTCAGGAATTTCGGCAGTCTGGACAAATGGTTAGCTTTGACTAACCTTTGAACTTGGATAAATTAGATAAAATGGCAGGAGGAAGGAAGAAAGTGCTGAAAGCGGGCTTGCAGAATGTGCGTTTTGAAGGCGAAAATGCACGTTCTCCTGCATTGGAGAGTAAACGGAACCCACTTGTTTTTTGGACGGCTCAGCTGGTATAATAGCCAAAAAGGCGCGGCACAGATAAAAGGCCGGGCGGGAAAGGAATGGCGGCGATGACGGAAAGAGAAAGACGGGTACAGTGGTTTCAGGAGGCTCGGTTCGGGATGTTCCTGCACTGGGGACTCTACGCGATCCCCGGACGCGGCGAATGGTACATGAGCGGGGCGCGGATGCCGGCTGAGGAATACGAGCGCTATATGCGGGAGTTCACCGCGAAGGCCTACGATCCCAGAGACTGGGCGCGGCGGGCGAAGCGTGCCGGGATGCAGTATGTCGTCCTGACGGCGAAGCACCACGACGGCTTCTGCCTGTTTGACTCTGCATTGACGGATTACAAGAGCACGAACGCGCCCTGCGGACGCGATCTGGTGCGGGAATTCGTGGACGCGGTGCGCGCCGAGGGACTGCGCGTGGGGCTGTATTACTCTCTGCTCGACTGGCACCACCCGGATTTTCCAAAATACAAGGACCCCAACCATCCGATGCGCGGCAACCCGGCTTATCAAAACGAGCAGATCGATTTTGAACGCTATCTCGCATATATGCACGGGCAGGTCGAGGAGCTGGTCACAAATTACGGCAGGATCGACATTCTGTGGTTCGACTTTGCCTATGGCGAGCTGCGCGGCGAGGCGTGGAAGGCGACGGAGCTGATGAAGATGGTGCGCAGTCATCAGCCGGACGTTGTCGTGGACAACCGGCTTGAGGCCAGCGGCGAGGGCTTCGGCAGCCTCGTCACGGAAAACCCGGCGTATTACAGTGGGGATTTTGTCAGCCCCGAGCAGCTCCTGCCGCCGGAGGGCATCCGTAATGTCCGCGGCGAGCGTGTCCCGTGGGAGCTCTGCGCGACGATGAACAACAACTGGGGCTATGTGC
>CAKUMR010000359.1 GCA_934667865.1 uncultured Oscillospiraceae bacterium
CGCTCGTACTGCTTCGCGCCGAGGTTCTGGCTGACAAAGGTCGTCAGCCCCATTGCAAAGCAGGTGATGGGCAGGAAGGCGAAGCCCTCCAGCTTGGCATAGGTGCCGCAGCCTGCAATGACGTCGGCCTGAAATGCGTTGATATTGCTCTGCACGACCACGTTGGCCAGCGCGATGATGGAATTCTGCACGCCGGAGGGCAGGCCGTAGCGGATAATCTGCCCCAGCATGGGGAAATTGATGCGCAGCTCGCGCCAGCTGAGCTGATAATCCGCCTTGTCGCGGAACAGGCGGATCAGACACAGCACAAGGCTGAGGAACTGCGAAATGGATGTCGCCAGCGCGGCCGACCAGACGCCCCAGCGGAACACGCCGACAAAGAGCAGGTCCAGCGCAATATTCGTCAGGGAGGAAATGATCAGGTAGTACAGTGGGCGCTTGCTGTCGCCCACGGCGCGCAGGATGCCGACGCACATATTATACATGACCACGGCCAGCGCACCGGCAAAATACATCCGGAAATACGAAACGGAGTCGGGCAGCACGTCATCCGGCGTTCCCATCAGACGCAGAATCTGTGGCGTCAGCAGGACACCGGCCGCCGTGAGAAGCAAGCCCGCGATCACACCGAACACAACCGTCGTGTGGATCGCCGAGCGCATTTTGGAAACGTTGCCCGCGCCGAAGTAGCGCGCGATCACCACACCGGCACCGACGGAAATGCCGCCAAAGAAGCCGACCAGCAAAAACACCAGACTGCCGGAGGAGCTGACCGCTGCATAGGCATTTTTGTCAAGGAATTTGCCGACGACCCATGCGTCGGCTGTGTTGTAAAGCTGCTGAAAAACCTGTCCCAGAAAAATCGGGAACACAAACGCCAATAGTCCCTTCCAGATAGAGCCTTCGATCAATGAGTTCTTTTCTTTCATCTCTGATTCCTTTTCTATGTATATTTATACTTTCCTATTGTAACACCGATTTGTGCATTGGGCAACCGGGAAGTGCGCTGAATTTTCCGCAAACCCTGCGGGATTTTTGGCGGAAGCCGACAAGTTTTTCCTTTCTTCCTACTGGTTGACATATTATCGTGAAGGAATTATAATGATTCCGTAACCGAAAAAATAAGGACGGAATTTGTCAATGAAGAGATTTCTGATCATTCTGCTCGCACTGATGCTCTTTGCGGCGCTGCTGTTCGGGCTGTATTATTTCCTCTGGACACCGGAGAACTTCGCTTCTCTCGGCGCGCGCGCGATGAAGGCCGGAAACTACGGCCGCGCCGTCAGCCGCTACTCTACCGCCGTGGACCTCGACCCGGACAACGTGGACTACGTCATCGCGCTGGCAGACGCCTGTGTTGCGGACGGAAGCTACACCAGAGCCGAGCGCTCTCTGGTTTCCGCCCTCCGCATCGCCCCCAGCGCGGAGCTGTACCGCAAGCTGTCCGCTACCTACGTCGCGCAGGACAAGCTGCTCGACGCGCAGCAGATGCTTGATAACATCAATGACGCCGCCATTCGTGCGGAGCTGGAAGCGCTCCGCCCGGAGGCGCCGAAGCTCACGCCGGCCGGCGGACAGTTCTCGGAGTACATCTCCGTGACCGTCACGCACGAAACGGGCACGCTCTATGTTTCCGTCGGGCGGCAGTATCCGACGCTTTCCTCCGAGCCGTATTCCGAGCCCATTGCGCTTCCCGCCGGTGAGAGCCATGTATCCGCCATTGCCGTCGGAGAAAACGGTCTGGTCAGTCCGCTGACCGAGGCGGATTATCAGGTCGTCGGCGTGGTGGAGGACGTCACATTCGAGGACAGCACGCTGGAAGCCTGCATTCATGAGCTGCTGGGCATTCCCGAACGCACCACGCTCAAGACCAGCGACCTGTGGACCGTCACGGAGCTG
>CAKUMR010000360.1 GCA_934667865.1 uncultured Oscillospiraceae bacterium
GTGTTCCCCAGTGCCATCGCCTATGTGTCGTGGTCTGTGGCGTTCTCCAAGGCGGAGCGCACCTCGCAGGTCAGCAGCTTCACGGTGCTGACGCTGTTTTTCACCAGCCTGCTGGCCGTCCTGATCCTCCGCGAAACGCCCAACGCCGCCACGCTGGTGGGCGGCGGCATCACGCTGGCGGGCGTGCTGCTGTTCAACTACGGCGCGGCGCATCTCCGGATGGGATGCGGAACGCCGGACGGGAACTGACCGCCCCGCCTTCGGCTCGCAAGTCAGAGAGGGGACGTCCCTTGATATGCTCCCTCACTTTTGCAGAGACGGCAGTACATAGTAAAACAGAGACCCGCATAGGAGAAGATGCGCATAGTATATGATGCAGAGTGGGCCAGAGGCGGTTACCGGGGGAAGTTCTTCAGCGTGGCACACCGTCCTGAAACAGCGAATGAAGGACAAGTTTTTACAGCGCTTCGAAACATCGCGGGTCATGCCTGCTGATATTGAAGATGGAATATCAGTACGGCGGCAGGGTGTCTGCCCGCTCCCGTTGAGGTCAGCGTTTTGGTCTGGAAAAAGCAACATCCGAAAATAGCAACTTATGGAAAACAGAACTCCGCGAAATCATGCGATTTCGCGGAGTTTTGGTACGCCGTGAGGGATTCGAACGCCCGGCTTTCTGGTCCGTAGGCTGCCTCACGCGCAAACCGGAGCCGTTTCGGATCTGATTTTCCCGTTTTGCCGCCGTTTGCTCGGCGGATTTTCCATTGTTCCTGTTCAGACCTGCCCGTTCCGATCCCATTCTGGGTCAAAAGTGGGTCAGGGACAGGATATCCCGATTCTGCCGACATGGTGCTGAAAATTTTTCTTGCGTGGTGGAATGGAACATGTTATTATAAAAGTGCAATCGCAAGTATAGTATTGAGGGACTGATAATTTTGCCAAGAGGAAAGCTGTTAAACGGTCTGGTGACCCAGCAGAAGGTCCTGCGGGGGGCGGTGGCGCTGTTTCTGGAAAAGGGCTACACGAAAACCACCACCGGCGAGATCGCGAAGGCGGCGGGCATCGGGCAGAGTTCGTTTTTCCACGTCTTTCCCAACAAAGAGGCGCTGCTGCTGGAGCTGGTAAAGCGGATGTTCGACGGGCAGTTCGACCTTGCAGGGCAGCACGGCGGGGAACAGGACCCTGTGCTTTTGTACGCCGTAGAAACGGCTCTCCAGCTCCATATCGCGGAGCTGACCGAGCCGCTGCGGGAGCTGTATGTCATGGCGTACTCGCTGCCAACCACAGCGGACTATCTGTACCGCAGCACGGCAAAGCGCCTGCAAGCGATCTTCGGTGCCTATCTGCCGGAGGCGCAGCCCAAGGACTTCTACGAAATGGAGATCGTGTCCGCCGGTATCATGCGGGGCTTCATGTCGGTTCCCTGCGACATGTATTTCACTATGGAGGCCAAGATTTCCCGCTTTTTGGACTGTTCACTGAAGCTCTATGACGTGCCGAAAGTCCGGCGGGAGGCTATCACTGCGGCAGTGCTGCAAATGGATCTGAACACCATGGCGTCGGGGATCATTCGGGAGACCGTGCGGCAGGCCGAGGCGGGCTTTGAAGCCCTGACGGAAAAGTAAATTCAGGCAAGGGGATATCCCCTTGCTCCCTCCTGCGGAGGGAGCAGGCCTTTTCCCTTTCTTTTCAGACATTCGATCAACAGGAGGATCATCTATGAAGAAGAGCACATTTGTCCGGAGGCTGTTGGCATTGACGACAGCGGCAGTCATGCTGCTGTCTGCGGTGCCTGCAACGGCCGCCCTCCGCGATACCGCGGGCCATTGGGCGGAGAAGACGCTTACGGAGTGGCAGGAGCAGGGACTCATCGACGGTTACAGCGACGGCAGTTTCCAAC
>CAKUMR010000361.1 GCA_934667865.1 uncultured Oscillospiraceae bacterium
TCGGAGGTCTCGCGGTATCTGGAGCTGATGTGTACGCCGGTTTCCTTCATCGTGCGCACGACCATGTCAAAGCTGATGTTTCGCGAGCCGCACAGCAGGCTCGACAGATTGAAGGCGTCGATGGCGCGCTTGGCGGCGACGGCATTGCGCTCAATGCAGGGGATCTGCACCAGTCCGCAGATGGGGTCGCAGGTCAGGCCGAGCTGGTGCTCCATGGCGATCTCCGCGGCGTACTCGGTTTCGTTGATGCGCTTGCCCATCAGGTGGCACAGCGCGGCGGCGGCCATGGAGCAGGCCGTGCCGATCTCCGCCTGACAGCCGCATTCCGCGCCGGAAATGGAGGCGTTGCGCTTGACCAGACTGCCGAACAGGCCGGCCACGGCCAGCGCTTCGAGCACCTTGCGGTCGGGAATGTTGTGCCGCTTCTGCATATACAGCAGCACCGACGGAAGCACGCCCGCAGAACCGCAGGTCGGCGCGGTGACGATGGTGCCGTTGTCGGCGTTCTGCTCCGCAATGGCAAAGGCATAGGAGCAGACCATGCGCAGCTCGCGGATCTGCGGCAGCTCATCCGGCTTTTCCTGCGCATACAGGCGCTTGGCCTTGCGCTCGACCTGTAAGCCGCCCGGCAGGATGCCCTCGGCGTTCAGACCGTCGGCGATGGACTTTGTCATCGCCGCCCAGACCTCCGCAAGGAAATCCCAGATCTCCGGGCCTTCGTTCAGCTCGACATATTCGCTCAGGGAGATGTAGCGCCAGCGGCAGAACTGCTCGATCTCCGCGAAGGAATTCTCCGGGTAGATCTCCTCGCTCGCGGCGGCATCCTCTCCGTCCACGACGATGTCGCCGCCGCCGATGGACTGCACGCGCATCGTGCCGAGCTGCTCCTCGCCCTGATAGGCAAAGAAGTCCAGCGTGTTCGGATGCGGCAGGTCGGCGGGGGAGTCCTCGGAAAAGACGACCTCGGTTCTGTCCTTGCCCAGCACCTCGTAGAGCACGCGGTCGGTGCCGTGGCCGCGGCCGGTCTTGGACAGCGATGCGTAAAGGACGACGCGGTAGCGCTCTGCGCCGGGATAGCGTTTCAGAAAGAGCTTTGCCGCGCGCTCCGGCCCCATGGTGTGGGAGCTGGACGGACCTTTGCCGATCTTGTAAACGTCACGGATCGATTTCATTTCTATTTTCCTCCGGTTTCCTCTTCTGTGCTGCTTCCATTATAACAGTTCTTCAGGAAAAATCAACACGATGCCGTTTCTTTCTGCCGCATTGCCTCCAGCGAAAGCTCGCCGGCCAGCTTGAACAGCGCGTCGGAGAGCACCGTTTCCAGCGGCAGTCCGGCCAGCGCGGCGACGTGCCGGTAAAACGCCGCGGTGGTATTGTCGAGGGTGATGGTGATCTGCACCATATGGCAGCCTCCCTTGTGCTGAGAAGTTACCGGAAAAAGGGATTGCCCGGCATAATTCATCCTATGCAGGCACTTGACATCCGTGATAAAATAATATAAATGTAAAAAACTGCTTCAGAAAGGCTGAGGGGATATGGCAAAAGAGAAAAAAGTGGAACAGATCACCGATATGGAGGTCGACTTTGCCCAGTGGTACACCGACGTGTGCAAAAAGGCGGAGCTGATCGACTATTCCTCCGTCAAGGGAATGTTCGTCTATCGCCCGTATGGCTATGCCATCTGGGAGAATATCCAGAGAATCATGGATGCAGAGTTCAAAAAGACCGGCGCGGAGAACGTCTATATGCCGATGCTGATCCCCGAATCCCTGCTTCAGAAGGAAAAGGATCACGTCGAGGGCTTCGCGCCGGAGTGCGCGTGGGTCACGATGGGCGGCAGCGAGAAGCTTGAGGAGCGCTATTGCATCCGTCCGACGTCGGAAACCCTGTTC
>CAKUMR010000362.1 GCA_934667865.1 uncultured Oscillospiraceae bacterium
GTATCGTGCAGCGTGGCGCTTTCGCTTCCCTCACCGTCCTCGGAGCAGGCTTCGATGGAAGCCGCCAGCTCGTTCAGACGTTCGACGGAGTCGTTCAGGAAGGGCATCAGCTCCGGAAGCTCCTTGTCCAGATAATAGTCGCGGTAAATGTCCGGGTCAGCACCGGTGATGCTGATGATGCGCCGGTACATGGAATTGCACTCGGAAATGTAGTCTTTCAGTTCAATGATCGCCTGTTCCAGATGCGTTTGGCTGACCTCCATGCGCAGCGTATGCTCACCCTCAGTCAGATAGACGGCATAGGGCTCGCCCGCATCGTCTGCCAGCGTCAGCGTGGAATAATTCGTGCAGTACGGGAACAGGTAGTTTTCAAATTCCGCGAAGGGAATGACACCGTCGAGATAGATCTTCCGGCCGACGCCCAGCTCACGCAGGCCATCCTGCTGGTAGCGCGCGGAAATGGTGTAAAAGCCCTCTTTTTCGACGGAAAAGCGCCACTCGATCCACTGGCCCTGCTCGGAATATGCGCCGCCGCCGACAATATTCAGCGCGATCGTATCCGGGTAGTTCGGGCTGATCGTGGGCGAAGAGCGGTCGTAGGTCGCAATGATGGAGGAATCAGACTTCGCCGAGATCACCTCGGTTTCGAGCCGGACAGGCTCCGCGCCCTCTGCGCTCTGCGCGTTTTTCCGGGCGGAAAGATACTGTTCATAGCTCTGCGGCCGTTCGGAGATCAGGCGCACGTCGCCAAGCTCCACCGCCTCGCTGGCCAAGGTGAGCGTCAGGGTATACTCGCCTTTTTCCAACGTCACCGCCGCGCTGCCGCTTTCGGCGGACAAGCCGTAAACTGCCTGCTGCCAGACGGTTTCCTCCTGCGTCTTTGGCAGCACCTCATTGCCGTTGGAATCCTTCTGGAAGCGGTCGTCCGTGTGGATATCCACCCAGCGGCGGGCAAAGTAGATCGACTGCTGCGTCTGGATATTTTCGCCCGTCAGCGTAAAGGCCGCCTCGGGGTTGATCTGTCTGCCGGGAATCGCGCGGTAGCACACGGAGAGCCAATACTCCTCTGCCGCGGGCGCGGTAAGCGAAAACGTGTGGCTCTGCCCCTCAGAAAGGGCGACGGTGTCGCGCTCGGAGAACGTTATCTCCGCGCCGGAGCGGCTGTCCGTCACGGAAACGGTCTGTGCCGCTTCCACCGCGCGCACCGGGATCCCGGCCGCGCAGATACCAAACAGAAGCGCCGCGGCGAGCAGGCCGGAAAAGAATCGTTTGAACGAAATATGTCGCATTTTTCCCTCCTAGCCAACCAGACCCGAAGTGAGAACGCTGCGGGAGAATCTGCGCTGCAAAACAATGAACAGAATGAGCGCCGGAACCAATACGGTAAAGCAGGCTGCCTGCTGAATGGTCATAATCTTATAGGGATTGTAGGCATCGTTTCCCATCAGCGCAGTCAGGGAGCTTGTCAGCCCCGTGAGCTTTGTGGAAACGGTGCGGATATTAATGAAGAACGTGGTCATGGTGTAATAATCATTCCAGTACCAGACCGCGGAGAAAATCGTCGTGGTAATGATCGGGCCGGAGGCGTTGCGCAGCATGATCTTGGAGAAGAGGCGGAATTCGCCGCAGCCGTCGAGCATCGCCGCCTCCTGCAGCTCCTTGGGCACCGAGCGGAAATACTGATAGAAAATCAGGATGAACAGTCCGGAGCGGATACCCTGCCCCAGCGCGGCCAGCAGAAAGACCGCATAGTATTTATCGAGCATACTGAAGGTTTTTTCAGCGCCGGTAACGGCATGAAGGATGCCGAAAATATCGAAGTCACTGAACAGCAGATAGTTCGGAAGGTTGACCATCTGCGGCGGGACGATGATGGTGAAGATCACCATGG
>CAKUMR010000363.1 GCA_934667865.1 uncultured Oscillospiraceae bacterium
GAATGATACGGGCCGCTCATAGCCATTGAGATTGTCATTCAGACCGGAAGCTCCTTCGACAAACAGTGGAGCCGATACACGCATCAGATTGAGTGCGTGGCACAAATTCTTCTGGAAATTGTGCTTGATGAACTCGATCGCGCACTGCGTTTCATAAACGGTCAGTGGGTTCGAGTATCCTTCGGGAATACGGCATTTACTCATTTTAACGTCCTCCTTATTTAGAATTTCTATCTATTATACTCGTAAAAGAGGACGATTACAATACTTTTTTTGAATAAAAAATGCCGATTCTGGAAGATGTGTACAGCTCGAAATTGGTCAGATAGACAAAAGTCCATAAATCATGGATAGAAACCGTCCCGCAGGGGTTCCCTGCGGGACAACGGGAGATGCGGAAAAACTCAGAACAGGTAGCTGTATTTATTTCTGACGGTCAGGATGAACAGCTCAATGTCCTTCGGCAGGTCATGGGAAGCATCCAGCTTGTAGTCCTTTGTTTCGCCCAGACGGACGCGCACCTTGCCGTCTGCCAGGAAGCAGAAGCCGCGGTTGGTGGAATCCTCCATGTCGCGCTCGGTCTGGAACAGGGTGAACTTGTCCTTGCAGGGCTGGGAAGCGTAGGGGCAGAAGGAGGTGCAGTTGCCGCACTCGTTGCACATTTTGTCCACGTGCAGGATCTGCGTGCGGCCGTCGGCGAAACGGATGACGACATTTGCACGGTTTGGGCAGACGTCGGCGCAGTTCTGGCAGACGGTGTTGCAGTCGAGGCAGCGGTCGCCCTCGCAGGCGGCGCTGCAGGCCATGGTGAGCGTGCCCTTCTTAGCGATGGCTTCTGCGGCGGTGGGGTAGGCCTCTGCGGGGATTTCATAGGTGTGTGCCTCGCCGATGACGGCTTCCGCAAAGGCGGCTGCGTCGGCAATGCCTTCCACGACGGTCGCGGGGCCGCGTGCTGCGTCGCCGGCGGCGTAGACGTTTTCCAGGTTGGTGCGGAAGGCCGGGCGCTTCTTCGCGTTCAGCTCGATGCCGTTGGCGGTGAAGAGCGCGTCGTCGACCTGCTCGCCTACGGCGGAGATCACGAGATCGCAGGGAATCTCAACGGTTTCGCCGGTGGGAACGGGGCTTCTGCGGCCGGAGGCGTCCGGCTCGCCCAGCTTCATCTTATTGCAGATCAGCTTGCCGTCTTTCTGCGCGACGGGGGCGACCAGCTCGAGGAATTTCACACCGTCGGCGATGGCCAGCTCCAGCTCCTCGGCATCGGCGGGCATATACTTCTTCGTGCGGCGATAGACCAGCGTCGAGGACTTCGCGCCCGCGCGCTTGGCCACACGCGCGGCGTCCATGGCGGTGTTGCCGCCGCCAACGACTGCGACATGACCCAGCTCGCCGTCCTTGCCGGCCTTCCTTTCCTCCAGCCAGCCGATGACGCCGCGGACGTTGCCCTCGATGTCCAGCTTGCCGGGCTTCCATGCGCCGACTGCGTAGAGAATGTGCGTGTAGCCCTGCTGCTTCAGCTCTTCGACGGAGGGAGCCTCGGTGTTGAGCTTGACCTCTGCGCCATAGGCGAGCATCAGAGCGACATCCTTGCCGATGGCTTCTTCGGAGATGCGGAATTCGGGGATGACGTGGCGAACGATGCCGCCGAGCGCACCGGTGCGCTCAAAGATGGTGCAGGCGATGCCCGCACGGCCGAGGAAGTAGGCTGCGGCGATGCCGGTCGGGCCGCCGCCGATGATGGCGGCCTTCTTGCCAGCAACGGGAGCGGGACGCTCGATGGAGGACATCAGCGCCTCATAGCCGCGCTCTGCCGCAATCAGCTTGGTCGAGCGGATCTGCACGGCTTCGTCATAGAAATTGCGGTTGCACTTGCC
>CAKUMR010000364.1 GCA_934667865.1 uncultured Oscillospiraceae bacterium
AGCCCTGCCTGAAAGTCAGAAGCATCGAGGGCGACACGATCCGACTGGAAAACACGGAGGCGGAGGTCGTCCGCGGCAAGAATGTGACGGTCGGTAAACACTGTAAAATCGGCCGCGTGGAGTATTCCGAAGCCCTGAACATCGTGGACGGCGGCAGCGTCAGCGAGCAGATAAAAGGGTGATCATTCCAAACATTTGACGCTTCAAAGGCGGCGCGCAGAGCGCCGCCCCCCTTTTTCCTTGACACTTTATTCGAAATAAGGTATAATATAGGGCGCGTATCCGCAAAAGGATGCCATAGAAAGAGGGGAAAAGAATGACACAAGCTATAAGATATTATGTCAGCCGGAAGAACGCCCTGACATGGATCGCCGCTTTTATGTCCGTTGCGGCCATCGTTCTGCAAATTCTCGCGCTCTGCTTCGGCGAGGCCGCGCAGATCCGCACGGTCAATATCTGGTTCCAGAAGGTCCTGCCGATCGCGGTGTCGCTGCTGTTTGCCGTGCAGCTTCTGATCTGGGGAGAAAAGAGCCTCTACCGCACGACGACGGCCGTGTTCTGGGCCTGCGTATATTTCGGTCAGGTCGCGCTTGATCTGCACCTGCACGGCGGCTACGCCCTGTTCGGCTATATGCGCTACGTGGTCGTATGCTGGATCCTGTACCTCGGGTTTTATATGATCTACCGCTTTTATATGACGGGGCGGCTGACCAGAACGCTGATCCTCAGCCTGATCACGCTCCTGCCGCTTGCCGCGCTGACCTACGACTGTCTGTCGGTGTGGAATTCCATCGAGCTGTGGTATCTGATGGACAAGCTCTCCAATATCTGCATGGTGAGCTCCCTTTTCCTGATGACGCTTGCCATGCGCCGCTTCTCGGACGGGAAGTACCACAGAACATGGGGCGACCGCACCGACGGCCGCCGCGTGCGCACGCTCAACGGAATGTCCGTGGTTGCAAACTATATCATGCCAAACCGCAACGGCGCGTCCAACTCCATTCAGGACACGATCGAGATCACGAATATCGAGCGCTACATCCACAAAAAGCGCAAGGAAGGCTTTGAGAATTTCGGCATTACCCACGTGTTCCTCGCGGCCTATGTCCGCTGCATCGCCAAGTACCCCGGCTGCAACCGCTTCCTGTCCGGCCAGCGCGTCTACCAGCGCGATGATGACATCCAGTTCACCATGGCGATCAAGAAGGAGATGAGTACGGAAGCCTCGGACACCATGATCAAGCTCCACCTGACGCAGACCGACACCTCCAAGGAGGTCTATGAGAAGTTCAACAAGGTCTATGAGGAGGTCAAGAGCACACCGCTCGACAGCAGCTTCGATCATGTCGCCGGTCTGCTTGCCAGCCTGCCGGGCCTGCTTCTGAAATTTGTCGTCTGGGTTCTGAAGGTCATGGACTACTTCGGCAAGATTCCGAAGTTCCTGCTGGAGGTCAGCCCCTTCCACGCCTCGGTGATCTTTACCTCCATGGGCTCTCTGGGCATCCCGCCCATCGTGCATCACCTGTACGACTTCGGCAACCTGCCGGTCTTTGTGGCCTTCGGCCGGAAGTACCGCAAGGTGGAGCTGGATCTGACCGGCAAGCCCGTGACGCACCGCTATGTCGATTTCGTTCTGAACTGCGACGAGCGCACTGTGGACGGCTTCTATTACGCAACGGTCATGAAATACTTCATGAAGCTCCTGCGCAATCCGGAAGTGCTCGACCAGCAGCCGGAAGAGATCAAGTGGGATATTGCATAATAATATAATGCAGATGGCCTCCCGCGCCGTATGGCGCGGGAGGCCTCAGACTGTCAAAAAACCTATCGGACCGAAAGTTTCGGAGGGAAGGAAAGAGTGAAAGGGA
>CAKUMR010000365.1 GCA_934667865.1 uncultured Oscillospiraceae bacterium
CTCATGTTCAGAAGCTCCAGAAACAGCTTTTCCATGTTATCCCTCCTTATGTTCGTCGATCAGGCGCTTGAGCTCCTCCGCTTCGGCGTCCGAGATCTTCCTTCCACCGAGGAAGGCTGCCAAAAAGCAGGGCAGCGAGCCGTCAAAGGTCCGCTCGACCACGCGGCCGCTTTCAAAGGACTGCACGGCGCTCTTGGGCACGAGCGCGCGCACCACGGAGTTTTCGTTCTCGGCAAAGCCGCGCTGGCAGAGCTTTTTCAGCGTGGTGTAGGTCGTGGATTTTTTCCAGCCGAGACGTTCGGCGCACAGCTCCACCAGCTCATGCGAGCGCAGAGGCGCATTGTCCCAGACAACGCACATAAAGCGATAGTCGCTTTCGCAGAGTCGAAGCTCTTCCATAGTATAACCTCCTTTTTGGTCTATATCTACCGACCATCTGTAGTCTATCATTACCGACCAAATTTGTCAAGAGGTCGTGCACAAATAAGCAGGTAGACATTCTTTTCAAAACGTGCTATAATATGCTGAACTGTAACTGCAATGCGGAGGCGTTTTATGCAACTCATAAGGAATCTGAACTATTCTTTTCACAAGTACGGCTTTCTGATGCAGCAGCTCGTTAGCCGCGATTTCAAGGTGAAATACAAGCGCAGCATTCTGGGCATCGCCTGGAGTCTGCTGTACCCCGTTCTGACCATGGCGGTCATGGCGCTGATCTTTTCCAACTTCTTCAAGTTCACCACGCCGGGCGTCAGCTACCTTGCTTACCTGATGATCGGCCTGACCTATTTCAACTATTTCAGCGAAGCCTCCAACCTCGCCATGAGCAGCGTGGTGGCAAACTTCAGCCTGATCAACAAGGTCTATATCCCGAAGTATATCTTTCCCTTCACCAAGTGCCTGTTCATCGGCATCAACTTCCTGCTGACGCTGATCCCTCTGTACGCCGTGATCCTCTTCACCGGCACGGGCCTGAACTGGTATCACTTCCTGCTGCCGTTCTCCTTCCTGTGCCTGTTCCTGTTCACGGTCGGCATGGGACTGATCCTGTCCACCATCGCGGTGTTCATGCGCGATATGTTCTATATCTACGGCATCATCATCACCCTGTGGACCTATCTGACGCCCATCATGTATGATCTGAAAACGCTGGATATCGGTTTTTTGTCCACTATTCTAAAATGCAATCCCCTTTATCAGTATATCAACTTTGCGCGGATGATTATCCTTTACCATCAGATGCCGTCCCTGTCGAGCTTCGCCGCCTGCCTCGGCTCGGCGCTCATCGTGCTGCTGCTGGGCGTTGTGATCTTCCGCAAGAATCAGGACAAGTTCATCTACTATATCTGAGGTATGGGCGCTATGGATAATGAAATCATCAAGGTCGACCATGTGTCGATGAAATTCAATCTGGGGATCGACAAGGGCTTTTCCCTCAAGCAGTTCTTTGTCGATCTGCTCTCCGGCAAGCGCCGGAAAAAGAAAAAGCAGAACAATGATTTCTGGGCGCTGACGGACGTGAGCTTTTCCGTCAAGCGCGGCGAGGTCGTCGGCCTGATCGGCAGCAACGGCGCGGGCAAATCCACCATGCTCAAGATCGTTGCAGGCGTCCTGAAGCCCACAAAGGGCACCATGTCCGCCTACGGCAACATCTGCCCGATGATCGAGCTGGGCGCAGGCTTTGATATGGATCTGACCGCACGTGAGAATGTCTTCCTCAACGGCGCGGTCATGGGCTACTCCAAGAAATTTATCGAGAGCAAGTTCGATGAGATCGTCGAATTCTCCGAATTGCAGGATTTTCTGGACGTCCCGGTGCGGAATTTCTCCTCCGGTATGGTCGCACGTCTGGCCTTTTCCGTGGCGAC
>CAKUMR010000366.1 GCA_934667865.1 uncultured Oscillospiraceae bacterium
CCGGCTAAGTTTGGGATGGCGGAGCACTCCGGATGCGGAGAGGTTTCCCGGAACTGAGCGCGGGGATGCACTGACAGCCGTCAGCTATCTAATCGTAGCATAAAGCCGCGAAAAAGTAAAGAAATATTTTTATAAAAAACGTATTTTTCCGGCGGCTCGGAGGCTCAGGCTTCGCAGGAGAAGTCCAGCGTGATCCTGCGCAGCTCGGTGGGAAGCTGATGGTAGCGCACACCTGCGGCATCGAGCATCCGCTTGGAGGCGAGGTTCATCTCCGTACCGTTGTACTTATCGGAGAGATAGACAATTTCGGCAATTCCGGCCTGAATGATGGCCTTTGCGCACTCGTTGCAGGGAAACAGCGCCACATACAGCCGCGCGCCGCGCAGAACGCGCCCGCCTGCGTTCAGAATGGCGTTCAGCTCGGCGTGGACGACGAATGGGTACTTCGTATTCGCTCCCTCGCGATCCCACGGGAACTCGTCGTCGCTGCACCCGTTGGGCAGGCCGTTGTAGCCGGTGGAGATGATAATATTCTCCGGCGAAACGATGCACGCGCCGACCTGCGTGCTGGGATCCTTGCTGCGCTCGGCCGCCAGCAGCGCGATGCCCATAAAATACTCGTCCCAAGAAATATAACCCTGTCGCTTCATTTTACTCCTCCCTGTCCGTCAGACCAGAAAACGCAGCGCCTGCACGCCTGTACAGGCCAAGGTGACCAGAAGTCCGGCGATCAGCACGCCGACAAAAATCGTGGGGATCGCCCGTTTCAGCCGCATATCCATCAGCGCGGCGACCAGCGCGCCCGTCCATGCGCCCGTACCGGGCAGCGGGATCGCGACAAGAATACACAGCCCCACCAGCTCGGATTTGCGCACGCCGGCGCTCTTTTTTGCCGCGCGCGCCTCCAGCTTGCAGGCGAGTTTTCCAAGGCGCGGATAGCGCTTCATCCAGTGCAGAATTTTGCGGATAAACAGCAGAATAAGCGGAACCGGCAGCATATTGCCGAGCACACTGGCGGCAAAAACGAGCCACGGATCCAAATCCTTTGCAATTCCGTAGGGAATCCCGCCGCGCAGCTCGATCACCGGAACGGCGGAGAGCAGAAGCGTCAGCAGCAGGCGTCCCATCTGAGTGGTTGTCAGCCATTGCAGCATAAAGAAAAAACTCCTTTTGGAACAGATCGAAATAAATATACCATATTTTTGACCGCAATGCAAGAAAATCGCCCTGCGGAAGTGGCCGCAGGGCGAAATCTTTATGAAATCTTAATCTTTCCGTCACTCATATTCCCGCAGAAGCTCCGGCGCGCCGTCCGAAAGGCGGTAGACCGCCTCGGTGTCCGTATCCAGCAGGCTGTAGCAGGCATCCTCCGCCTGATAGAACACGCAGGTCCCGCAGGAAGAGGAGATCTTGCGCGGGACGGGCGCCATCCGGGCGGAAACGCCCTCCGCCGTCATGCGGCGGTGCGTTTTGAGTGCGGCCAAATGCGTGTGGAATGTCGCGACAAACTGCGTCATACCTTTGTCAGAACGAGGGAATACTCGTCGTCCTCCAGCGCACGGACCGCAACGGCGTAGCCGCTGTGGGAAGCGAAGCGCTTCAGATTCTGCACCGCAGTGTCGTTGTCTACGAGAATTTCCAGCGTGGCGGGATGATTCTTTTCAATTTCCTTCTGCGCCTTCAAAACGGGCAGCGGGCAGGACAGACCTCTTGCGTCGATCATGGGTTACTGCTCCTTTTTCAGGTGGGTCAGGGAAACGACCAGCAGGACGATCAGGCAGACCGCCGTGGCAATGGGGCCATTGGCACCGGTGCCGTCTGCGGAGGAAGCGGTCTTGAGGGTGTGGGCAGCGGCAG
>CAKUMR010000367.1 GCA_934667865.1 uncultured Oscillospiraceae bacterium
CTCCATCAGCTCCACATGGAGCCTGCCTTCCTTTAAGTACAGTTCGTTCAGCGCCGTGATCTCCAGCTCTCCGCGGGCGGAGGGCTTCAGCGTCTTGGCCATTTCCACCGCGTTTTCGTCGTAAAAATACAGTCCCGGCACGGCAAAGCGGGATTTGGGATGCTGCGGCTTTTCCTCGATGGAAAGCACGTTGTGGTTCCGGTCGAAGGAAACTACGCCGTAGGCCTCCGGGTTCTTCACGGGATAGCCAAACACCGTCGCGCCGCTCTCCCGCGCGGTCGCCGCGGAGAGAAGATTCTGAAAATTTGCACCATAGAACAGATTATCGCCCAGCACAAGACAGGAGCGGTCGCCGGAAATAAAATCCTCCGCGATCAGGAAAGCGTCCGCAATGCCGCGCGCGACCTTCTGCACGCCGTAGCTGATGCGCATCCCGAACTGCGTACCGTCACCCAGCAGGCGCTGATAGGCGGAAAGGTCGGCCGGCGCAGTGATGACGATGATCTCACGGATACCCGCCATCAGCAGCACGGACAGCGGATAGTAGACCATCGGCTTGTCGTAGATCGGGATCAGGGGCTTGGATACGGCCTTTGTCATCGGGTACAGGCGGCTTCCCTTTCCGCCGGCGAGGATAATTCCTTTCATGCGTCAGCGCCTCCGTGATAATAATATTGTACGATCTTCCGCGCCGTAGAAAGCTGCAAAACCCGCAGCTCCCGCGGCAGGCGGTCAAGCTCCGCCACCGGCTCCATGTTGAACGTGCCGTCGTAGTTTATCTCGTGCAGGGCCGCAAAAATTGCCTCCCAGTCCAGCCTGCCGTAGCCGGGGAAAAGATGCAGGTCTTCAAAAATCGGAGAAATGCGGCCGTAATTATCGTTTAAGTGCAGCGTACCGAGGAGCTTTCCGTACTTCCGGATCATCTCCGGCACATCCTGCTTTTCGATATTCGCGTGGCCGGTGTCAAGGCAGATGCGCACGCGGTCGCTGTCCAGCCGGCGCACCAGCTCCAGAATGTCCTCGGCATGGGTATAGGGCATCGCAGGGTCGCCCGGCAGCTGCACATGACGGTAGTCGAAGGTATTTTCGATCTGCATGACAATATCGAACCGCTCCGCCAGCGGCAGAAGCTCCCGGAACCAACGCTCATTCCACTCGTGCAGCCGCTCGTGTACCGACCGGTCCGGCGTGCGGAAAAGATACAGCACCGGATGGAAGATCAGCTTCCGGCAGCCGAGCATATGGCAGGCCTCCATCGTCCGCGTGTAGATCTCATAAGGGGATTCATAATGAAAATCCTCCGCGACCGTCTGCTCCCACGAGGCGTGCGCCTGCAAAACCGGCAGGCCGATTTTGTCGGAAAATTCCCGCACAGACTGCACCCACTGCCGCCAATTGTCTTTTCTCAGGGGTGAATCCAGCGGGCGGCTGTACGCGCTGATTGGAAAATCCAGTCCGTCAAAGCCCGCATCGCAGATGGTCTGCATCGCGTCAAATACCGTTGTTTTTGTACAAAAGTGCGCCATCGCGCTGGTATATCGTTCGTCCATACTGTCCTTCCCGGAATGAATCCGCCAACGGGTACATATGATAAATTCACATTCCACCGGTTGACTTTTTGGTGTATAAAGTATATCATCAAGCCATAGATTTGTCAAATTTCAACTTGGAGGCTGCCCTATGGGATTCCGAAATCGCTGTCGCTCACTCTACCGGAAAGCTGCCCGGTTTTCTCAGCGGATCGCGTCCTATCACGTGTCACTCTACGCAGCGAACGCCTCCTTCTATATCATTCTGTCCATCTTTCCCGCGGTCATCCTGATTCTGACGCTGCTGCCCTACACTGCTTTCACC
>CAKUMR010000368.1 GCA_934667865.1 uncultured Oscillospiraceae bacterium
GCGAGGCGTTTCGGAGCGCAACCGCCGCAAAGCGGCGGCACTTAGCGCGGAGATGGGTTTCCTTTCGCGTTCAATCATCCGCCGCAGCGGCCAAAATTGCAAAATAGAAATACAAAATTCAGATTTTGCAATTTTGCGGTCATGTTGTCAAAAAGTCCAACGGGACTTTTTGACAACATGACGCACCCCCGCAGACAACGTCTGCGGGGGTGCGTTGTTTACAGTTCCTTCGAGAATTATGGAAGCTGATGCAGGATAGAATTGAGCAGCTCCCAGTCGAATGCGCCCTCCGCGACTGCGACGCGCGGCCAGGAGGAAGTAAGGCTTTCTATCTCAATGCCGGAGCTGCCGTAACTCCAAAGATAATTTACCGTGCCGGTCAGACGTGCGAGCGTCCCATTGGGGAGAAGATAATAGTGCTGCTCGTGGATTTTCGGTGTATCGTCGTCCGGCTCGAGCCAGTATTCCGTCAGGCAGACGCTTTCCTCCGGCAGCTCCGGGGACAGCGGTGCGCCGGTATAATCCGGAAAAGCCGCGCCCTGCCCGACTTCCCCAAACAGTGCGCGGAGCAGAACGAGCGCCTGCGCCCGGTCGAGATCGGCGTGAAGCTCACCGCTGCGGAGGCACAGCCGGTAATCCGTGCCGAACCCTGTGTGCCAGCCCCAGTCGCCCGCCGTCAGGGTCTGCGGCGCGGCGTATTTATAGGCAAGCGCACTGAGCCGGAAGAAATCCTCGGCAGCGTCCTTCGCGAAAACCGGATATTCCGTGGTGGTTTCGCCGTCCGTCACGGTCAGAATGAGATTGGGAAGGCCTTCTTCGGTTGAGGGAAGCGCGGAATTTTCCAGCAGACCGAGGATGTAGGCGCGATCCTCCGTGTCCGACACGGGTGTGGAATCATAGAAAACGAGTGCGCCGGTGGACCACTCCTGCCGGAGCCGCAGAACCGGCGCAGCCTCGCCGGAAGGCGTGCCGGAAAGGGGGAAGTCATGCGATAGTTCCTCGCTCTCGCTCGTCACCCACCGGAGCCTTACGCTGCGCGTGCCGTCATCCTCCGGCAGAACATTGCCGGAGCAGTCCGCCTCCAGAATTTGCCCTGCCTCCGGGAAGGAGAGCTGCGGCCCGCTTTCAGACGGAAGCGAAGCGGCGCTTTCCGTGGGCGCAGGCACGCCGCCCGAGCAGGCGGAGAGCAGCAGCGCCGCCAGAATGGTACAAATCAAACATTTTTTCATTCAGACACCTCCGACATTACCGTATTCCTGCCATAATAAACAGTTTTCCCTCTGAATCGATGGTACCATATGCGGCGGAACTCGTCAAGAGATAGAATGAAAAAAACTGTATCATGCCAATTTGCACGCAAATTATTTTGCGCCGGTATCCTCCTTCGGGAAAACCGTATCGGCCAGCTTTTCCCGAAGGGCTAGAAGGGTCTGGTAGATTTCCTCCGGGATACGGTCATAGTAGTTGCTCTCATAGAGCGCGATGGCATTGTCCATGTTCAGGACGGCGTAGCGCTGCTTGGCATCCGGCCCGAAGTCGACCGTTGCAATGGGCGTGTAGCCGACGTCCGTCAGGGTGGTGACGCCGCTGGCATGGTCGCGGGTGAATTCCAGATTCAGGATGAGGGAGGCGTTGACGCCGCCTTCCTCCGTGGTGCAGTAGTCGCCCAGACTGTAGGCGATCACGGCCTCTTTGGAGGAGCCGTCTGAGGCATAGACCGTGCGGCGCTCGACCTGCCCGGCGCGGTGAGAGTGAGAGCCGATGATCACGTCCACGCCGTTGCGGAGCAGAAGGTCGGCGATCTGCTGCTGCGTTTTGCTGACCTCGGTGCTGCCCTCGCTGCCCCAGT
>CAKUMR010000369.1 GCA_934667865.1 uncultured Oscillospiraceae bacterium
GCTGATGCCCCTCGATCTGCCCCACGATGGTCAGCGTATAGACCGTGCCGCGGCTCGATCTTGTCGTCGCCGCGCCGAGGTCGAGAATGCGCTGCTGCTGCGTAGGCTGCGTCTGCTCCTGATTCTTTTCTTCCGCCATCATAAACCCTCCTGCAAGGCATTTTCAGCTAGTATTTGCAGAAGAGCAAAAAACATCCGCCGGCGCGGATGTTTTCGCATTTATTCTTCGTCAGGTCTCCAGCCCTTGCATACATCCACCCACTGCGTAAAGCCCGAATAGCGCTCCAGCTCCGGGATGGTCAGCTCGATGGCGCTGTTGCTGCTGCCCGCGGCGGGGAAAACGGTCTCAAAACGCCTCAGCGATTCGTCCAGATAGACCTTCACGCCCTCTTTGACCGCAAACGGGCACACGCCGCCCACGGCGTGCCCGATATACTGCGGCACGTCGTCATGCGGCAGCATCTTCGCCTTTGCACCGAACTGCGCCTTGTAGCGCTTGTTATCGACCTTCGCGTCGCCCGCCGCGACGATCAGGATGCACGCATCGCCGAGCAGAAACGACAGCGTTTTCGCAATGCGCGCGCCCTCCACGCCCACTGCCTGCGCCGCCAGCTCCACCGTGGCGCTGGAAACGTCAAACTCCAAAATTCTATTCTCTATGCCGAGCGTCTTAAAATACGCGCGGACCTTTTCGATCGACATACTGTGACCTCCCGTGTCAAATTCGCCCGTATTATAGCAGATACACGCGCCGCTTGCAAGTTGCGCGTGCATCTGATATAATCTCTGCGAGGAAGTGAGACTTATGACCAAAACAAACGCCATGCGGCTGCTCACGCAGGCAAAGATCCCCTTCCGCGCGGCGGAGTACGCGTATGACGAAAATGACCTGAACGGGATGCACGCCGCCGAGGGCATCGGAATGCCGCCCGAGCAAGTTTTCAAAACGCTCGTGGCGCACGGCGAAAAGCACGGCTACTGCGTGTTCTGCATCCCCGTCTGCTGCGAGCTGGACCTCAAAAAGGCCGCGCAGGCGGCGCAGGAGAAGAAGATCGAGCTGATCGCCGTCAAGCAGCTTCTGCCCGTCACGGGCTACGTCCGCGGCGGCTGCAGCCCCGTGGGCATGAAGAAAAAATTCCCCACATTCTTAGACGAGAGCGCCGCGCTATACGATGAGATCGGCGTCAGCGCCGGCTGCCGCGGCTGCCAGCTGCTGCTGTCCCCGCAGGCGCTGGCGGACTACGCGCAGATGACGCTCTGCGCGCTCACACAGTAACGGACTGTAAAGGAGAAACGATATGCACTATGAATACCGCACCCGCGGCACCTGTTCCACGAAGATCGACTTTGAGATCGAGGACGGCATCGTCAAAAGCGTCGCCTACACCGGCGGCTGCAACGGCAACCTGCAGGGCATCAGCCGTCTGGCGGTGGGCATGCCCGCAAAGGAGCTGGCCGACAAGCTGCGCGGCATCCGCTGCGGCATGAAGGAGACATCCTGCCCCGATCAGCTGGCCAAGGCCCTCGACCGCGCGCTGGCGGAAGAAAAGTAAAAAATTCAAAAAAGCCTGCCGATACAAACGTATCGGCAGGCTTTTTCTTATAGAAGTGTGTTCATATCGTCCGCAAACTCCCGCGCTCGCTCGTCGCGGTTGAAGAAGTGGAAGCCGCAGAGCTTGTAGGTGCAGCCGTCGGCAAATGTGCGGATGGGGACGGCCTCGCGGTCCAGCCGGAGGAGAAAGTCCTCCTTCCAGCGGTCGTTTTCGATGAGATGGCTCCCCTTCGGCTCAAGAAACACCTGGATCTGCTCGTCGCCGCTTTCCGTGTGCCGCCGCAGAAGGAGC
>CAKUMR010000370.1 GCA_934667865.1 uncultured Oscillospiraceae bacterium
TCAAACGGAATTTCAGCCGTGGCCATGATCTTCTGATACTCGTTGGTCAGACGGCTCTCCTGCTGGCGCAGGGGGATGTTGGCCTCGCAGAACAGCTTCTTCTGCAGATCCATGGAGACAAAATACTGCTTGCCGAATTCCTTCTCAATATCCGGGCGGAAAGGGCTGGACGCGATGGCCTCGCTCAGCGCGACCTCCTCGCCGCCGAGGGTCGGCAGCGTGTCGTCAAGATAGGCGACCTCCGTTTCATAGAATTCATCACGGGTGTTCAGCGTATGGCGGATGTTCGCGATGGAATACTGCGTGGACAGCTCGCAGTTTTCGCGGTCCATCTCAAGAAGCAGCGTGCGCAGAGCCTCGTAGCTCTCCGCGTGTTCGATCGCAGCTTTCCAATCCTTGAGCTTTGCGCGGTATGCATCCAGATCGGGTCGTTTGTATTCCAGCGTTGAAAACTTGAAATTCTCCATGGTGATCTCCTTTCAAATAACTCCAAAATGCCGCAGGGCATTGTAGATTCCGTCCTTCTCCGCGTCGTCCGTCACATAGTCCGCCGCGGCCAGCGCCTCCGGCGTGGCATTCCCCATGGCGACGCCGATGCCCGCCGTGCGCAGCATACTGGCATCGTTTTCGGAATCGCCGAAGGCCATGGTTTCCTCCGGGCGGAGGCGATAAAGACGCATGATTTCGCGCAGCGCGTTTTCCTTGCCGCCGTCTGCGGAAATAAAGTCATGCCCCAGCTCAAACCACTGCGTCGTGCGGCTGTGCGGCGCCAGACGGCAGGGCTCAGTCATTTCCTCCGGCCGGGCAAACAGCACCAGCTTGTAGATCGGCTGCCGGCTCATCTCGCGCAGGTCGCCCACGAACAGAGGGCGCGTATGCACCGCCTCCATCGCCCGCAAAAACTCCGGCGAGGAGTGGTTGATGCAGGTCTTTTCCGCGTTGGCCAGCCAGCAGGTGTAGCCCTTGCGGTCCGTCCAGTCCAGCAGTGCCTGCACATCCTGCGGGTCAAGGGGCTTGCCGTAGATCTGCTTCCACTGCGCATCATAGGCATCCTGCCCGTTATTGGTCAGATAGCCGTCAAATTGCAGGCCATCAAGCAGATGCTCGGTCGCAATTTCAAACCGCGACCGCCCCGTCGCCACAAAACAGAGAACGCCCCTGCTTTGCAGCTCCCGCACCGCGCGGACGGCGGAGGGGCTGCACGTACCGGTCGCAAAGGGCACCAGCGTGCCGTCGATGTCGAAAAATACCGCTTTGATCATCTCTGCCTCTTACAATACAAGAATTTCTATTTTTCCGTCGGAGCCGGTCAGCTTGACCTGAGAAATGGGATGCTCATAGCTGTCGATGATGCGCTCGGCGACGCCGTCCTCGATCTCGCGCTGGATGGTGCGGCGCAGGTTACGCGCGCCGTAGGTGACGGAGTAGGATTTCTTCACCAGTGCGTCGATCACGCCGTCGTCCCATGTCAGGGTGACGCCGTGCTCCAGCAGGGAGTCCTTCAGCTCGCCCAGCATGATAGCCGCAATGCCGCGGAAATTCTCCTCCGTGAGGCGGTTAAAGCAGACAATCTCATCAACCCGGTTGATAAACTCCGGGCGAAGGAACTCGGACAGCGCCTTCATTGCCTTCTCCTTCGTCTGCTCCGAAACTGTGCGGCCGAAGCCCACGGAGCCGTCGCGGCGGTCGGAGCCGGCGTTGGAGGTCATGACAATGACCGTATTTTCAAAGTTGACGACGCGGCCCTGCGCGTCCGTGATGCGGCCGTCGTCCAGAATTTGCAGCAGAATGTTCAGCACATCCGGATGCGCCTTTTCCAGCTCGTCAAAGAGGATGACGGA
>CAKUMR010000371.1 GCA_934667865.1 uncultured Oscillospiraceae bacterium
GATGTGGCCGTCGCGGCCAATGCCGAGGAGCTGCAAGTCCACGCCGCCGAGGGAGCGGATCAGCGCGTCATACTTCTTTCCCTGCCCCTCTGCGTCCGGGTCGAGGCCGTCCGGCAGATGGACGTTTTCGGGCTTGATATTGATGGAATCGAAGAAATTGTGGTGCATGAAATAGGCATAGCTCTGCTCGTGCGAAGGCGCGAGGCCGACATACTCATCCAGATTCACGCTGCGCACTCTGGAAAAATCCACGTCGCCCTTGTTGTACCACTCGATGAGCTGCCGGTACGCGCCGATGGGCGAGCTGCCCGTGGCCAGACCCAGCACGGAGTCCGGCTTGAGGATCACCTGCGCCGAAATGATATTGGCAACCTTGCGGCTGGCCTCCCGTTCGTTTTTTGCTTCGATCAGTCGCATAAGCGTTTCACCTCATTCTTTCTCCCACAGGAGCTTGAGCCAGCGGCAGCTCTCTTCCACCCAGCACTGCGCGTGCCGCATTCCCGGCGTGATCTCGCCGTCCAGCGTTTCGCGCGTACAGGTGGACATCCCGTGATAGCCGTAGGGGAAAATGTGCAGCTCAAATGGCACATGATGCTCCGCCAGCGCGGCGGCATAGCGCAGGCTGTTCTGCACCGGGACGCAATTGTCCTCGGACGTATGCCAGAGGAAGGCGGGCGGCGTCGTGTCGCGCACCAGACGGTCGCAGGAGAAGCGCTCGACCTCCGCATCCGTCAACGGCAGATGATCCAGCAGACATTCAAAGCTGCCCATATGCGCAATCGCCGGGTCGGCGGAGATCACGGGATAGCACAGGACGGACGCCTGCACGGGCTTGCTCTCCGGGAGCACCTCGCGTACCTCCGGCCAATCATACGCATTGGAATACAGCGCGGCCAGATGACCGCCGGCGGAGAAGCCGAGGATCGCCACATGGCTCTCGTCGCAATTCCACGCCTCTGCGTTGCGGTGAATCAGCTCGACCGAAGCCGCGACCTCGCGCAGAGCCTGCGGAAAACGTTTCGGTGCGACGGAATACCACAGAATAAAGACGTTATACCCCTCCTTGAGGTATTGCAGCGCGACCGGCTCTGCCTCGCGCTGTGAGCACATAACGTACCCGCCGCCCGGACAGATCAGGACAGACGGACGCCGCTGGTGCTCGCGGCACATTTCTGTCATGTTATAAGGAATATAAGCATCCAGGACTGCTTCACTTTCCTTCAAAAATGCAAATTGCTCCTGCAACCGCACGGTAAAACAGCGCATAGTTTTCCCCTCTACTTTCTATTTTTCGACATCGCAATTGTGCGGCATCGGTGACGCGCGGAATTCAAAAACGATCGTCTTTTCGTCCAGCCGGTACTTCTCCGCCAGCTCCGGGCCGCAGGCAGCCGAGCCGATGCCGGAAACCTTATAGTCCACGCGCAGATGCGTCTTACCGTCGGAAACCAGTTCATCGGTGTGCGCAGCGCGCTCGACAGTTTCCGTGCTGTACTGCGAAACACAGCATTCAAAGGGTGCAGCACTCTCAAAGCGCAGCCCGGCAATCTCCAATAAGCGGACATCCGTGTGATTTCCGTGCTCCTGCGGGCGGACATAGGGGACGTATTCATTCTCTGCGCAGCTTTCGTAGAAATTAACGCTGCCTGCGTGGCGCTCGTCGCAATAGCTCTCCGCCGGGCCACAGCCGAAGTAACGGAAGGGCAGGTTTTCCCCTTCGAGCGTAAATTCAAAGCCCAGACGCGGCAGATACACCGCGTTTTCGCGCACGGTTCCGTGCAGCCGGACGGAAATCTCTCCCGCCGCGCCGACATCACACTCCATTGTGAAGCGAAGATA
>CAKUMR010000372.1 GCA_934667865.1 uncultured Oscillospiraceae bacterium
GTACATGACCACGATCAAGGAATTTGAGGCCATTCTGGAGGAGCTGTATAAGCGCGGCTATGTTCTGGTGCGCATCCACGACATTGCAAAGCAGGTAACGGACGAAAACGGGGAGCTGGTCTTTGAGCAGGGTGACATCTATCTGCCGGAGGGGAAGAAGCCCATCGTCATGTCGCAGGACGACGTGAACTACTATGAGTATATGGTCGACGGCGACGAGGATCATATTCCGGATGCAAAGGGCGACGGCTTTGCCGACCATATCATCGTCGGTGAGGATGGATATCCCACCTGCACTTATGTGGACGCTAACGGCCAGAAACTCACAGGCGACTATGATCTTGTGCCGATTCTGGAAAAATTCTGCCAGAAGCACCCGGACTTTTCCTACCGCGGCGCGCGCGCCATCATCGCACTGACCGGCTATCAGGGGGCCTTCGGCTACCGTACAAATCCGCGCTGGATCGAGGAGGGAATCCTCACGCAGGAGCAGCTTGAATCCGAACGTGCGGAGGTTAAAAAGGTTGCCCAATGCCTGCGCGAGAAGGGCTGGGAGATCGCCAGTCATAGCTGGGGCCATATCAATTTCACTGACGCTTCCGCGGCGAAGGTTGCGGAGGACACCCAGAAGTGGGAGGAGCAGATCGAAACCTACGTCGGCGAAACGGATATTTTCATCTACCCCCACGGCGCGGACATTGCCGGCATCGGCAAATACTCCGGCGAGAAATACGACGCGCTCTACAATGCGGGCTTCCGCTACTTCTGCAACGTCGACGGCTCGACGGAATACTGGGTGCAGATCTGGAACGACTACGTCCGTCAGGGCCGCCGGAATCTGGACGGCTATCGGATGTACTATAACCCCGAGCTGCTGGACGATCTTTTCGACGTCAAGGATGTCTGGGATGATGCCAGACCCACACCGGTCCCGCCGATTTAGAACGATATAAAAGCTCCACCGTTGTAAAACGGTGGAGCTTTTTGTATTTCTTTCAGCCGCCAAGGTAGGCCTGCTTGACCTGATCGCTGCGCGCCAGCTCTGCGCCGGTACCGGAGAGGGTGATTTTGCCGGTTTCCAGCACATAGGCGCGGTCGGCAACGCTCAGCGCCATGCCGGCATTCTGCTCGACGAGCAGGATGGTCGTGCCGCTCTCATGCAGCTCGCGGATGATGTCGAAGATCTGCTCGACGAGGATGGGCGCAAGCCCCATGGACGGCTCGTCCAGCATCAGGAGCTTCGGATGGATCATCAGGCCGCGGCCCATGGCAAGCATCTGCTGCTCACCGCCGGAGAGCGTGCCCGCGATCTGCTTGCGGCGCTCTTTCAGGCGGGGGAAGCGTTCGTAGACATTTTCCAGCGTTTCGGAGATATCGTCGCGCCGGGTGAAGGCACCCATCTCCAGATTTTCCTGTACGGTCATCTGGAGAAAAATGCGCCGGCCCTCCGGGACATGCGCCATACCATGGCGCACGAGCGTGTGCGCGGTGGCGTGGGTGATGTCCTTGTCCAGAAAGTGGATGCTGCCGGACTTCGGATGCAGCAGACCGGAAACGGTTTTTAGTGTTGTGGATTTTCCTGCGCCGTTTGCGCCGATCAGTGCGACGGTTTCGCCCTCGTGAACTTCAAAGGAGACGCCCTTGATGGCATGAATCGCACCATAGTAGACGTGAATGTTATCGACCTTCAGCATCGGCGGCTCCTTTCTTGCCCAGATAGGCTTCAATGACTTCCGAATTGGAACGGATCTGATCAGGTGTGCCCTTGGCGATGATCTTGCCGTAGTTGACCACGGCAATGCCCTCGCAGACGCCCATGACCAGATT
>CAKUMR010000373.1 GCA_934667865.1 uncultured Oscillospiraceae bacterium
TGGAGCGAGTGATGGGAATCGAACCCACGCCCACAGCTTGGAAGGCTGTTGTACTAGCCGTTATACTACACCCGCATGATCAGGCTGCTGCATCAGCCATAAAATAGTATCATAAACCTGCCCGGTTGTCAAGGCATAATTTCTTTTTTCTGCCGATTTTCCAAAGGAAAGGCGTATTTCCCCGAAGAAACGGCTTCCCCGGCGTCCGGCCGGGGAAGCGGAAAATCAATCAAACAGCGATTTCAGCTTGTCGAAGAATTTCTTGCGCTTCGGCTGGGTGGAATCGGAGGAAAGCTCGTCGAAGCGCTTGAGCAGCTCCTTCTGCTCGCGGGTCAGGCGGGTCGGCGTTTCCACCGTCACGGTGACATACTGATCGCCGCGGCCGCGGCCGTTGAGGTTTGGAATGCCCTTGCCGCGCAGGCGGAAGGTCGTACCGGTCTGTGTACCCTCGCCGATCGTGTAGCGCACCTTGCCGTCCAGCGTCGGGACCTCGACCTCTGCGCCGCAGGCGGCCTGCCCGAAGGTGATCGGCATTTCGCAGTAGACGTCCTGCCCCTGACGGGTGAAGAGCGGGTGAGAGCGGACGCTCACGGTGACCATCAGGTCGCCGGCGGGGCCGCCATTGTAGCCCGCGCTGCCCTCGCCGCGAACGCGGAGCGTCTGGCCGTCGTCTATGCCGGCGGGGAATTTGACCGTGACCTTGTGGTTGCGGCGGATCTTGCCCTTGCCCTTGCAGCGGCTGCACGGGGTGGGAATGATTTTGCCGGTACCACGGCAATCGGGGCAGGGGGCCGTTGATTGCATGGTCATGCCCATAAAGCTCTGCTGCGTGCGGACGCTGCCGGTGCCCTTGCAGCGCTGGCAGGTTTCTGCCTTGGTGCCGGGTGCTGCGCCGGAGCCGCCGCACTGGTCGCAGTTTTCGATGCGGCTTGCGGTGATCTCCTTTTCCGTGCCGAAGGCCGCTTCTTCAAAGGTGACCTCCACGCGCGCGCCCACGTCGTCGCCGCGGACGGGCGCGTTGGCGCTGCGGCGGGTAGAGCTTCTGCCGCCGCTGAAGAAGCTGCCGAACAGGTCACCCAGATCGCCGAAATCTCCGAAGCCTGCGCCGCCGCCGAAGGGGTTGCCTGCGTTCGGGTTGAAGTTGGGGTCCACGCCCGCGAAGCCGAACTGGTCATAGCGCGCGCGCTTTTCCGCGTCGGACAGCACCTCGTTTGCCTCGTTGATCTCCTTGAAGCGCTCGACGGCGTCCGGCTCGTGGTTCACGTCCGGGTGATATTTGGCGGCCAGCTTACGGTACGCCTTTTTGATGTCGGCCTCGGTCGCATCCTTGGGGACGCCCAAAACCTCATAATAATCTCTCTTGTTTTCGTTTGCCATAACGTCACCTTCTTGACTGGTGATATGCAGCCTCTGAAAATCCCGCAAAACGGGCGGATGTGCTCCGCCCGTTTTTACGGTTCAGATCATCAGTCGTTGACTTCCTCAAAGTCCGCATCCACGACGCCATTGTCATTGCCACCGTTGCTGCTGTTGCTGCCGGCATCCGTAGGAGCACCCTCCTGCGGGGCTGCGTTCTTGTACAGCTTCTCGGAGATGGCGTAGAAAGCCTTCTCAACCTTGTCGGTTGCGGCCTTGATCGCCTCAACGTCGCTGCCCTTGTTCTTTTCCTTCAGCTCTTCCAGAGCGGCCTGCACGTCGGTCTTCTCGGAAGCAGAGATCTTGTCGCCCAGCTCGTTCAGGGTCTTCTCGGTCTGGTAGATCACCTGATCGGCGGCGTTGTGCGTGTCGACCTCGTCCTTACGCGCCTTATCCT
>CAKUMR010000374.1 GCA_934667865.1 uncultured Oscillospiraceae bacterium
GGTCGCGCGGCAGGTCGGGATACATTCCGATCGTCACGGCCGCTTCAATGGGTACGTGCGCACCGAAAGCGCCGGCCGCGTAGAATTTTGAGATCTCGTCCATGGAGATTCCGCAGGTCACCAGCATATATTCCACCATCGTGTAGGCCGCCGCCTTTGTCCGGAGAAATTCGTCGATGTCCTCCTGACGGAAGAAAAGTCCCGGCGCATACTCGCAGGCGAGCGTTCCATCCCGCTCGGAGATCAGGGGCGAAGCATCCGGCTGGAGCTTGCCGCGCAGATCGACCCAGCCCGCGAGAAAGAGCGCCGCAAGCAGGCTGATGATGCCGGAGCCGCAGATGCCCTTCGGCGCGCCTCCGCCGATCACATGAGGGAGCAGGCAGCCGTCCTGCAATTTCACCTCGTCCACCGCGCCCTCGGACGCACGCATCCCGGTCTGCACCACGCCGCCCTCCAGCGCAGGTCCGGCCGCACCCGCGCCGCAGAGCAGAAAATCGCGGTTGCCGATGACCAGCTCTCCGTTCGTTCCGATGTCAAAGAAAACGCTGATCTCCTTCCGGCGGGCAAGGCCGGTGGCGACGATGCCGCTTAAAATGTCCCCGCCCAGATAGTTGGACTTGCAGGGTGCGCAGAAAACATAGCCCGGCAGTGGAAGCCCCAACTCCGCCGCCGCGAGGAAGCCCGGCTTATCCGCGCAGACCGCATAGGGTGCGGAAAAGACGCAGAAGGGGTCCAGCCCCAGAAGGAAATGCTCCATCGTCGTGTTGCCCGCAACGGCCATGGAAATGCACTGCTCCGGTGCGACGCCGGTCTCCTCGCAGATGCGGTCAAAAAGGCCGCGGATCGTGTCCAGCGTCACCTTCTGAAGCTCTGCCAGCTTGTCCGGTCTGTCCTTGCAGGCGAAAATCCGGCTCAGGATGTCCTCTCCGTAGGCGATCTGGCCGTTGTAGGCGCTCTCCTGCGCCAGCACCGCGCCGGAATTGCAGTCCACCAGCCGCATGACGACCGTCGTGCTGCCAAGGTCAACCGCATAGCCGTAGTGTCGTAGAGAAGTATCTCCGCCCTCCACCTCGGTGACGACCCACTGCGCACCGTCCCACGCAAGGCTGGCCGTCACGCGCCAGCCGGAGGCTTCGCAGACTGCCGGAAGCGCCTGCAACACGCGCAGCGGCATCCGCGCGTCCAGCCCTTCTTCGCGCAGGGCATCCAGCACGCGCGCCTGCGCAGAGCGGTTGTCCGCCTCGCCCGGCGGCGTCAGGCGCAGAAAGCGCTTTTGGCTGATCCCGTTCATCTCCATCCCCCTCCTATCGCAGAATTCCCGCATACAGCAGGAAAAAGGTCAGCCCCACATGAAGCACGACCAGTATGGGAAGTGTGATATAAAACTGCGGATGCTTCGTCTTGTGATGGCAAAGGTACATTCCAAGCAGGCCGCCCAGACTTCCACCCAGCGCCGCGACGCACAGGAGCGTCTTTTCCGGGATCCGCCACTTATGACGCCGCGCGAGGCGCTTGTCCAGAAGCATCAGAAAAAAGTCCAGAAGATTCATAACGGCAAAATAAATCGCATAGGCTTGAAGCAAATCCATCTTCCTTTCAGGAGGCGCTCTATGAAAAAAGCGATCGTTTTGGTTCTGATGTTTTTCATTCTATCTCTCCCCGGCTGCGCTGTCAAGACGCTGGCCAATGCCGAATATGTCACGGACGTGTGGCAGGAGGACGCCGCGTGCGAGTACGCGCTCTGCGCGCCCATCCCGCTGCGGCTGCCGCTGAGCGCCGCCACGGATGACGGGATGCACAAGACCTACACGC
>CAKUMR010000375.1 GCA_934667865.1 uncultured Oscillospiraceae bacterium
CCCGGAATCTCTGTCCGCGCCGCGCAATGACGCAGTTCTGACGATCACAGCCAAAACGCGCATTAAGAGCGAAGCCGAAGCCACGGATGAACTCTGGCATGAAATCCGCAACGCCTACCGGACGCGGCGAATCTTGACCGGCACGCTGGACGGTATTGAGCAGACGGCAGGCGGCAAAACGCTGGCGACGGTCAGCTTCCGCGGCTTCCGCATTGCCATCCCGATCCGTGAGATGCTTGTGCTGGAGGAACAGATTCCTTCCGGCAGAGCGTATGCCGATTATATGAACCGTCTGAACCGCATCCTCGGTACGATGCTCGGCGCTGAGATTGACTTTATTGTCAAGGGCATTGATTCGACCACGCACAGCGCCGTTGCCAGCCGCCGGGAAGCCATGCTTCGGAAACGGCAGACGTTCTATCTCGGCAAGGACGCCACCGGAAATCCCTACATTTACCCCGGCCGCCTGGTCGAAGCGCGTGTGATTGCCGTCGCGGAGAAGGTGCTGCGCATCGAAGCCTTTGGCATCGAGTGCGCCATTTTTGCCCGTGATCTGTCCTGGCAATGGGTATCCGATGTCCGCGACCTTTACAGTGTCGGTGATCGGGTTCTGATCCGCGTGCAGGAGATCAGCGGCAAGGACGCCGAGCATCTTTCCATCCGAGCAGACATCCGCAGTACATTCTCAGAGACAAGCGTAGATAATCTCAAGAAGTGTCAGGTGCAGAGCAAATATGCCGGGAAAGTCACAGATCTACGCGGTGGCGTGGTGTATATCCGCCTGAACAACGGCGTCAACGCCATCGCGCACACCTGCTACGATTCCAGGATGCCCGGCAAGAAGGACGACGTCAGCTTTGCGGTCACGCGGCTGGATGAAGAACACGGAATTGCCGTCGGCATTATCACGCGGATCATCAAGCGGAACCTGTAATTCGGCGGCGTTCTGCCTATGACTGATTTCATATTCCCTGCAGCGTCCGCACTGGAATCGCTGCTGCGCCGTCTGATGGTGCCTCCCTGATGGTACTAAACTACAAAAGGAGTTTTCTCTATGAAAGCCAAAGAAGAATACGTTGACGCCCCTCGTGAAACACGCTCGAAAGACATCACCGTCTACGCAATCATTTTCCTCGTCCTGCTGGTCGGCGCGGGCATCTTTCTTATCACCCGTCTGGTCAGCAAGCCGCTGGCCAAGGAAGAAGCCCGCGCTCAAACCGGCATCGTATATGATTCTTCTGCCGTCGAAGGTAGCTGGGATCAGATGACACCAGAGGAGATTGAAGCTGCGCTTAATAACAAGGTCGCGAAGGGTATGATAAACATTTCTGCCAACACTGCGCCCATCTTTGAGGATGGAGCATCTGATGGAAATTTGATGCTTGTAAACGAGAGCATCAACAACTACCCGCAAAAGGTCCAAATCGTCCGCAATGATACGGGCGAACAGATCTACGAATCTGATGCTATCGCCGTTGGCAGTAAAATCGAACGTGCGCGGCTGGATGTTGACCTGCCCGCTGGTACATACGAATGTACCGCATATTTTCATAATCTCGACCCGGAATCCGGTGCAATCATCGGCACGGCCGGGGCTATCATCACCATCACTATTAAAAATTAAATTTATAAGGAGTAACTACAATGAAAAACTTTAAGAAGATCGTTTCCCTCGTTCTCGCTGTCTGCCTGATGGCAAGTCTCGCAATCGGCGCTTCTGCTGCTAACACTGTTGACGCTTCGGGCGGCACGGGCACGTCCTCTGTCACGCTGTCCAGCACTGCGGATGGCAGCTTGGGCGGCGATCC
>CAKUMR010000376.1 GCA_934667865.1 uncultured Oscillospiraceae bacterium
GGACTATATCCACTCGCTCAAGGTCGAGATGTTCGACGACGAGGTGTTCGTCTTTACGCCCAAGGGCAAGGTCATGTCCCTGCCCTCCGGCTCCACGCCCATCGACTTTGCCTATGCCATCCATTCCGGCGTGGGCAACGCCATGGTCGGCGCGAAGGTCAATAACCGCATTGCCTCCTACGACCAGCAGCTTGCCAACGGCGACATTGTTGAAATTCTCACCTCCAAGACCGCCAAGGGTCCCAGCCGCGACTGGCTGAATATCTGCAAAAGCAATCAGGCGCGCACAAAGATCAAGCAGTGGTTCAAGAAAGAGCGGCGCGAGGAGAACATCGTCCACGGCAAAGCCAGCTTTGAAGGCGAGCTGCGCCGTGCGGGCATCAACCCGGCCGTATTGCAGGACCCGGAGCTGCTGCCGGTGCTTCTGAAGAAGCTCTCCTTTGACTGTCTGGACGATATGTACGCCGCCATCGGCTACGGCGGCCTGACCGCGGTCAAGGCCTTCGGCCGCATCCGCGACGAGCTGACCCGCGCCGGCCGCGAAAAGCAGCAGAAGGAGCAGCTGCGCCAGCCGGAGCAGCCCTCCGTGCGCCAGAGCCGCCACAAGGATTCCGGCGTGATCGTCGAGGACATCGACTCGTGCATGATCAAGTTCTCCCGCTGCTGCACGCCGGTGCCGGGCGACGATATCATCGGCTTTATCACCAAGGGCTACGGCGTTTCCGTCCACCGCCGCGATTGCCCCAACGCCGCCGGCGCAAACGACCCCCGGCAGGCCGGGCGCTGGGTCAGGGTCGCATGGAGCACGGACGCGGAGAAGCCCTTCTCCACCACGCTGGAGGTCGATTCCACCGACCGCGACGGCATCTGGCTGGACATTGCCACGGCGCTCTCGTCCTCCAAGGTCAAGGTCACGGAAATATCCGGCCGCGATATGCCCGCGGGCAAGGCCCGCACCATCGCGACCTTTGAAGTCAAAAACGTGCAGGAGCTGGAGGCGATCCGCGCAAAGATCCGCGCGATCTCCGGCGTTCTGGACGTCCGAAGGGGGCAGAACTGATGCGCGCCGTCGTCACAAGAGTAAAAAGCGCCAGCGTTGCCATTGACGGCAATGTCACCGGCGCGATCGGAGAGGGATTCCTCATTCTGCTGGGCATCGCGCCCGGCGACACCTCCGCACACTGCAAAAAGCTCGCCGAGAAAATTCTCGGTCTGCGGGTATTCCGCGACGAAAACGACAAAATGAACCGGTCGCTTGCGGACGTGGGCGGCAGCGTGCTGGTCGTCAGCCAGTTCACGCTCTACGGCGACTGCCGCCACGGGCGGCGGCCCAGCTTCACGGGCGCGGCCGCGCCGGACATCGCCATTCCGCTGTATGAGCAGTTCTTGCAGGAGTGCCGCGACCGCGGCTTTGCGCCGCAGCACGGCGAGTTTGGCGCAGATATGCTCGTCACCTCGGAAAACAACGGCCCCGTGACCCTGATCCTGGACACGGACGAGCTGATGTAAGGAGAGATTTTATGAACATTCACCGTCTGGTGGTCGGCCCGCTGGAGACCAACTGCTATCTCGTTTCGGACGAGGCGGGCAATACCGCCGTCATCGACCCCGGCTTCGAGCCGGAAAAGATCCTCTCTGCCGCGCGGGAGCTGGGACTGACCATCCGCGCGATCCTGCTGACGCACGGCCACTTTGACCACGTCGGCGGCGTGCGCGCCATCGCGCAGGCGACGGCCTGCCCGGTCTGGATGCACGAAAACGACGTGACGCTGCGCACGGCGATGACCGTTACCGCGCCGTATTACAC
>CAKUMR010000377.1 GCA_934667865.1 uncultured Oscillospiraceae bacterium
GAGCATTTCTGGCCCGGCCCCCTGACCATGGTGCTGCCCGTGCGCGACTGTGTGCCCAAGCGCACGACGGCAGGACTGGACACCGTTGCGGTGCGCTGCCCCAAGACGGCGGCGACGCGCGAGCTCATCCGCCTGGCGGGCGTTCCCATTGCCGCGCCGTCGGCGAACCGCTCCGGCAAGCCCTCGACGACCACGGCCGCGCACGTCCTGCACGACATGGACGGCCGCATCGACGCAATTCTGGACGGCGGTCCCTGCGAGGTCGGCGTGGAGTCGACCATCGTCGATCTGACCGGCGAGCGTCCGCGCCTGCTGCGGCCGGGCGGCGTTACGCCGGAGGAACTGAGGGCGCTTCTGGGCGAACTGGACATTGACCGCGCGGTGCTGGGACAGATTGGCAACGACGTTGTGGTTCGTGCGCCGGGGATGAAGTATAAGCATTATGCACCCGCTGCGGAGGTCATCATCGTTTCCGGAGAGAGCGGGGCAGCGGCGGATTACATTCACCGGCACTTTGCCGCGGGCGATGCGACGCTGTGCTTTGAAGAAGAGCTTCCGCGCTATCGCGACTGTAATCCCACGGCCTATGGCCGTCTGGACGCGCCGCAGACGCTTTCGGCAGGACTCTTTGCCGCGCTGCGCGATCTCGACCGGCCGGAGGTGCGCACGATCTACGCGCGCTGCCCGGAGGGCGGCGGCCTTGCTTACGCCATCGGCAACCGCCTGAAAAAGGCGGCGGGCTTCCACATCGTCAACGCGGAGCAGGAAACATGAAGATTCTTGGCATTACCGGTGGTACAGGCAGCGGAAAGACGACGCTGCTTCGCTGCGTTCAGCGCCGCGGCGGCGTGGTGATCGACTGCGACGCACTGTATCACGAGCTGCTGCAAAGCGACGCGGCGCTGCAGGAAGGAATTACCGCACGATTTCCCGGTGTGATTACGCAAGGCGTGCTGGATCGCAAAAAGCTGGGCAAGCTGGTGTTTGGAGATGCGGCGGCGCTGCGTGACCTGAACCGGATCACCCACGGCGCGGTGTGCCGTGCGGTGCGGGAAAAGCTGGACGCGGCGCGGCGGGACGGAACGGCGCTTGCCGCCGTCGATGCCATTGCGCTGTTTGAAAGCGGCCTTGCGGCTCTGTGCGGCCGGACGGTCGCCGTGACGGCGCCGCGGGAGCAGCGGATCGAGCGCCTGATGCGCCGGGAGGGGATTTCCGCCGAATACGCTGCACAGCGCATCGACGCGCAGAAGCGCGACGAGGAATTTTCCCGCATGGCGGACTTTACGCTGGAAAACGCCGGGACTCAGGCGGAATTTGAGGAAAAATGTGAGCAATTTCTGAAAGGAGTTTTTCATATGGACAAGAAGTACGAAGCACTGCGCAAAGAGGTCCTCTTTGCGCCGAAGAACGGCTACGACCGCATCAGCGAGCAGGATCTGGCGGCAATGGAGCCGTACTGCAAGGACTATATCGACTTTATCAGCACGTGCAAGGTCGAGCGCGAGGCGGTGGAGTGGACCATCGCGGAGGCGGAGAAGGCAGGCTTCCGGCCGCTGGTTCCCGGTATGCAGCTCAAGCCCGGCGACAAGGTTTATGGCAACAACCATAAGAAGAGCGTGATCTTTGCCGTCGTCGGCAAGCAGTCCCTGAATGAGGGCACACACATCTGCGCCGCGCACATCGACTCCCCGCGTCTGGACCTCAAGCCGAATCCCCTGTATGAGGACTGCGAGATGGCCTATTTCAAGACGCACTACTACGGCGGCATCAAGAAATATCAGTGGACGACGACGCCTCTGGC
>CAKUMR010000378.1 GCA_934667865.1 uncultured Oscillospiraceae bacterium
CTCTTTCTGTTGTTCGGACTGAACGAATTGAGGCATAATTCTTCCCTGCTTTCTTTATATTTCGGCTGCTTGCGGATGGCCGATGATTGATTCAGAAGTCACTACACAAGGCACTGTGCAGCAGCTCCCATATCATATTAGACAGTATACCATGCCTTGCGCGGTTTGTAAACTGTTTTTACAAGTATATTTTACAAAAATTTTGTGAATATTTTACGAATACTGGGAATAATATCCGTTTTGATATGTAAATCATTCAAAAACGGAAAAAATCCGGGAAACGCCGAAAACAGAGGAATTTTTGGAAACGATTCCAAAGACAAGTGTCAATGCCAAAAGGAAAAAGCCGGTAATTTCTATAAAAAACAACCGGATTTGTGGAAAAATATGCGAGAAAATAACGACATACCGCAGCCCTGTAAGGAACTGCGGTATGTCGTTTTAACAGAAGTCTACGGAAGCGTTTTAACTCGCGATGCGTCACGTAAAAGGAAAGCGAAATTCAGGAGGAAACCCCGTGGGTCAGGACGGCTTCATAGCGTGCGCCGTCCTCTACTGGGGTGTCCTTCATGCCGGTGGAGAGCGCGGCGCCGTCTTTGGAAATGCACCACCAGGCCTCGTTATCGTTCCAGTCGGCGAACTCGCCGTCGATGGTGTCGTACAGGCCGGGGCTGGAGGCGCTCTCGGAGATCAGACTCTCCCGTGTCAGCGCTTCGGCGAGCGTTGCGGCGTTGGTGCTGATCTCAAAGCTCCTGACTGTCCCGTCGCCGTGGGTGACTTCAAAGGTGAAGACCTTTGCTTCTCCCTTCGCTGCACAGGCGGCCAGTGAGAACAGCAGAAGCAGGCTCAGCAGAATGGAAAGGATTCGTTTCATGGCAATTTCTCCTTAGAAATCCGGAAGCTCGTCCTCGTCCAGCAGACTGCGGAGCACTTCCTCGTTTTTGTTCGCAAGGTGGCGAAGATGGCGGATATTTTCCCGCTCAAAGTGCCGCTCGGCCAGCGCCGCGTCGATGAGGTCGCAGAGGGAGGCGGCATTGGTTTCCGCAAGCGGAAGATAGAGGTCCTGCCCGAGATGATCCAGAAAGGCGCTGACCTTGGGGTCGTAGACGATACCGACCAGCGGAACGCCCTGACCCGAGGCAAAGACCAGCGTGTGCAGGCGCATGGAGATGACCAGCGACATCCGATGCACCAGCGTGAGGATTTCCCCGGAGTTGGTTCCGGCTTGCAGCACCAGATGCGGGCAGCGCAGGCGCGCGGCCACGGCCTGCGCAATGGGCAGATCGGTTTTCCGCTCCATGGAATACAGAACGGGGATCAGCCCGCAGTCACGGTAGAGATATTCCGCCGCGGAGGCAAAGGCGGGGAGCTTCGCCATGGTGCCGTCCCAGCTGCGCAGCGCCAGCATGGCGTACTTTTTGGAAGCGTCGATGCCGCAGCGCAGAAGATAACTGCGGGCGGTGTCCTCCGGAAGGGGCCTGCTCAGAAGCGCGGGGTCTGCGGTGACGTGGATGCGCGGAACTGTGACGCCCAGCTCCTGTAAAAAGTCTGCGGAGTAGCTGTCGCGGACGGTGATGACATCCGCGCAGCGGTCGAGCACACGCGCGGTGCGACGGCGGCTGCGTTCCTTGCGGATCGGCCCTGCGCCGCAGCCGTAGAGCATGACGCGGTTGCCGGTGTCATGCGCCAGCCGGATCATCAGCAGGTAATACAGCAGGGAGCGGGTGCTGGTCGCGTCCTGCAAGAGCGTCCCGCCTCCGCTGAGAAACAGGTTGGAGCTGCGCAGCAGGTGGAGGAT
>CAKUMR010000379.1 GCA_934667865.1 uncultured Oscillospiraceae bacterium
CGGTGGTCACGGAGCTGCTTCTGAAATTATCCCGGCAGATGCAGAACCACAAGGGCAAAAAGGTCTACGGCTATCTGACGCAGGTCGGGCGCAATCTGGTCAACGCCGTCGTGGACGAGCTGGCAAAGAACCCGGAGATCGCGGCGCTCTATGATCTGTGGTATGCACAGCGGGATACGATTATCGAAACTTATCAGGACACGCCGGAGCAGCGTATCCCGCTGTCGCAGAATAAGGAATTCAAAACAATCAAAAATGCAGTCATTCAAGAGTCCCTGAACATTCAGCAGGCACAGAACATTCAAACGCCAGCCTCCGCCGGTGCAGCACTGCGCCTGCTCACGCAGCTTGCACAGATGTTTGATGCGCAACTGAACCGGAACGAAGCTCAGCAGAATATGGTCGACCGCAAGCTGCGGCGGAAGCTGCAAGAAAAGAGACAGGCGCAGGGACTGAAGATGGAGGAATAATTAAATGTATATTCATTTCACGGAGGAGCAAAAACAGGCGGCGCGGGAAACCGATCTCGTGACGTTTCTCCAACGCCGCGGCGAAGAATTAAAACGTTCCGGCAGCGAGTACGAATGGCGCGACGGCGCGCAGAAGGTGACCATCCGCGGAAATGTATGGTTCCATCAGTACGAGCGCGTCGGCGGCGACGCAATTGATTTCGTGCGGAGATTTTATGCGCTGGACTATCCGAAGGCGGTGGAGCTTTTGCTGGACGGCCGCTCAAGTTTTGAGAAATCGACGCAACACGCTGCAACACAACAGAAGCCGACAAAGAAATTCACACTTCCGAAGCGAAACGACACAATGCACCGCGTCTACGCCTACCTCTTGCAGGAGCGCGGCATTGACCGTGAGGTGCTGGATGCGTTCGTGCGGGAACGGATGATCTACGAATCTGCCGCCCACCACAACGCCGTATTCGTCGGGTATGACCAAGATGGCATTGCCCGCCATGCGCACAAGCGCGGAACAAATTCGCAGAGCACCTATAAGGGCAATCAGGATGGCAGCCGACCGGAGTTTTCGTTTCACTGGTGCGGACAGAGCAACCGCCTTTATTTCTTTGAAGCGCCCATCGACCTTCTGAGCTTCATATCTTTGAATAAAACCAATTGGCAGAACTACAGCTACGCTGCGGCCTGCGGGGTGTCCGACCATGTCCTTTGGGAGATGATGAAGGACAATTCAAACCTCAACCACGTCTGCCTTTGCCTGGATAATGACGAGGTGGGGCAAGCCGCAAATCAAAGAATCGCTGCAAAGCTAAGCGCACACGGTATTTCAAGCGAAGTCCTCATCCCGACCCACAAGGATTGGAATGAGGACATTTTGCATTCACAGGAGGTCGTATGTCCAACCTTACAATTCTGACTCTCGTTGCCGTCGGGATGGCCTGCGTCCTCGGCGGCATCACGCTGCTCACGCATCTTTACAACCTCAACGGCATCAAGGCCAAGACCGTCGGCAACGGTCAGCACGGCACGGCGCGTTGGGCAACGAAGCGTGAAATCCGCAGCACCTATCGCTTCATTTCCTTTACACCGAAGAAGTGGCGCGCGCAGGCAGCACGCGGCGACAGCCCAACAGACAAGGCCGGGAAACCTCTCCCGCAGGGCATCGTGGTCGGCTGCACCGGCAACACGACCGCGTTGGTAGATACCGGTGATGTCCACGTGCTCATGATCGGCGCGGCGGGCGTCGGCAAGACGGCCTTCTGGCTGTACCCGTGCATCGAGTACGCCTGCGCCAGCGGCATGAGCTTTCTCTCCACAGACACTAAGGGAA
>CAKUMR010000380.1 GCA_934667865.1 uncultured Oscillospiraceae bacterium
GCTCCATTCCGGGCGCGCTGCTGGGCGGCGTCCTGCTGGGCATCATTGAGATCTTCAGCCGTGCCTACATCAGTCAGGAATTGAGCAACGCCATCGTGTTCGCCGTTCTGATCATCATTCTTCTTGTCAAGCCCAATGGACTGCTCGGCAAGAAGGTGCGCGAGAAAGTGTGAGGTGTGCTATGAATCTCTGGAAATCCAAAACCTCCCGGCGCAACCTGATCACGCTCGCTGCTGTGATTGCGGCCTATGTCGTGATGCAGCTTCTCAACTCCTTCGGGGCGCTCTCCCGCTCCCTGAGCGGTCAGCTCGTTCCGATCTGCGTTTACATTGTGATGGCGCTTTCTCTGAATCTGGTCGTCGGCGTTTCCGGTGAACTGAGCCTCGGCCACGCGGGATTCATGAGTGTCGGCGCGTTTACCGGCGTCGTCGCGGTCGCCTCGCTGGGCGATAAGATCGGCAATCCCACGCTTCTTATGCTGGTCTCCATGCTGATCGGCGGTGTGCTGGCAGGCATTGCGGGCGTCCTCATCGGCATCCCGGTGCTTCGTCTGCGCGGCGACTATCTGGCGATCGTGACGCTTGCCTTCGGCGAGATCATCCGCAACATCATCGACTGCCTCTACGTTTCACTGGATGCCGCCGGATTGCACTTTTCGATGTTCTCCGGCAGCGAGCTGCCCGGTCAGGCCATCATCGCAGGCCCGCAGGGCGCGTCCGTGCCGGCCCGGCTTTCTACCTTCACACTGGGCTTTGCCCTTGTGATGGTCGCTCTGGTGCTCATCATGAACCTTGTCCACAGCCGTGAGGGCCGCGCCATCCGCGCCATCCGCGACAATAACATTGCCGCCGAATCCGTCGGCCTGAACATTACGGCCTTCAAGATGAAAGCCTTCGTCATCTCCGCCATCCTCGCGGGCATGGCAGGCGTTCTGTTCGCCATGAACTACTCCGCGATCGAAGCGAAAAAATTCAACTTCAACACCTCCATCAGCGTGCTGGTCATGGTCGTTCTGGGCGGCATGGGCAGCCTGCGCGGCTCCGTGATCGCGGCCGTCATCCTGACGGTGCTCCCCGAGGCCCTGCGCGGCCTGGAGGACTACCGGATGCTGATCTACGCGGTCGTGCTGATCGCCGTCATGGTGCTCAATAACAACGCCCGCTTCCAGCAGTTCAAGCTGAGCTTCCGCAAAAAGCTGAGTCAGTTCTTCCGCCGTATCTTCCGCAAAAAGGAGGCCAAGGCATGAGTATGAAAACGAAAATGGTCCCGCTGCCGACCGATACTATCATCCCGGAGCGTGACCTGCACCGCCAGCCCGTCCTTGACGTGCGCAACCTCGGCATCGACTTCGGCGGTCTGACCGCCGTGGATAAGTTCACGCTCACCATCGGTGCGACGGAGATCGCCGGTCTGATCGGCCCGAACGGCGCCGGTAAGACCACCATCTTCAACCTTCTGACCAACGTCTACCAGCCCACGCGCGGAACCATCCTGCTGCGCGGTGTGGATACCAAGGGTATGACCACTGCGCAGGTCAATCGGATGGGCATTGCCCGAACCTTCCAGAACATTCGCCTGTTCGGCAGTATGTCCGTGCTGGACAACGTCAAGGTCGGTATGCACAACGGTATCAAGTGCTCCTTTGCCTCTTCCCTGCTGCACACGCCGCGCTACTACCGCAGCGAGCGCATCGCCAAAGAGCGCTGCATGGAGCTGCTGGACTTCATGGGCATGGCCGATCTGGCCGAGCAGCGCGCCGGCAGCCTACCCTACGGCGCTCAGCGCCGTCTGGAGA
>CAKUMR010000381.1 GCA_934667865.1 uncultured Oscillospiraceae bacterium
GGCGGACCTCCTCCGGCTTTGCCTTGTAAAGCAGAGAGATGATCAGTGTGTTCATGCACACGGACTTACCGGAACCTGTCGTGCCGGCGATGAGCATATGCGGCAGCTTGGAAATATCGCCCACGATGCAGTTGCCGCTGATGTCCTTACCGACGGCGAAGGACAGCTTGGACTTGCTGTTCTGGAAGGCCGCGGAGTCGATGACCTCGCGGGCATAGACGGTATTGACCACCTTGTTCGGCACCTCGATGCCGACCACGGAGATCTTGTCCGGGATGGCCGAGATGCGCACACCCTGCGCGCCCAGCGCCAGTGCGATGTCGTCGGCCAGATTCGTGATCTTGGAAAGCTTGACGCCGCGATCCAGCTCCAGCTCATAGCGCGTGACGGACGGTCCGCGGATGACATTGACAATGTGCGGCTCAATGCCGAAGCTCTTGAGCGTTTCGGCAAGGCGCGTGGTATTCTCGCGCATCTCCGCCGTTGCGTCCACCATGCCCTGCCGGCGCAGGGTCAGCAGATTGACGGACGGATAGGTGTATTCCGCAGGCTCCGTGTTCTGGCGGATCTCCTCGCTGATCTGCTCGGCGGAGATCGCCGTTTCCTCCGGCTTCACCGGCTGCGGCGCAGGCGGTGTCGTCTTTTCCGGCGGAACGACAGGCGCGGGAGCAACCGGCTGCGGTGCAGGCTGAGGCTGAGGCTCCATCTCCGGTACCGGTTCCGGTACCGGCACGGGGCGCGGGTCGACCGGCTCATGCAGCTCGATCTCGTCTATCGTCACCTGCTTCTGCGCCTCGATGGGGCCGGTCTGGCGGCTGCGCTGCTGCTCAATATACTGGTCGGGCGAAAGCGGGCGATCCTTCTCCAGGCGCTTTTTCTTCTCCTTCAGCGCGGGAGGGTCGTCCACCGGGATGTCGATCTCGGCGGCGCGGCGGCGCTCGACGCGCTCGATGTGCTTGTTGGCCATATGATTGACGATGCGCTCGGCGGTATCCTGCTCCGGCTCGTCCTCCTCCGGTTCCCGCGTTCCGGGAACGCGCGGGCGGTTCTTGATCGCCGTGATCAGGCTGTTGACCGTCATGTTCATCGTCGTAATGAGCTGCACCAGAAGCAGCAGCGCCAGCACGATGTATGCGCCCACCGTGGTCAGGCAGGTCTGGAGCGCGGCCGCAAAGAAGCCGGCGATCAGGCCGCCGGTCGTGCCGTCCTGTCCGCCCTGGAAAAGCGTCTTGACCATGGACCACTGCCAGCGGAGCTCCGGTCCCTGAATGAGGTGATAAATGGCAGAGATCGTGATCACGATGGCAAAGGCGCAGGCAATGCGCAGACGCACGGGCTTGCCCCGGCTGGAAAACAGGATGACCGTCGTCACGATGAGAAACACCGGCAGCAGATAACGCCCCGGCTGCCCGAACAGGCCGGCGATCAGCGTGATCAGCGGCTTGAGCAGGACGGCGTTGATGTTAAAGCAGCAAATGATGGAAAAGAGCGTCAGGACGATGCAGAAAATTGCCCACATCTCCCGCCGGTTCTGCCGCTGCCGGGCGGGGGCGGCGTTCTTCGTACGCCGTTCCGCCTGCGACGGACGCTTTTGTTTTTTCGTTTTTGCCATAGGAAACCCCTCCGAACGGGATCAGGCGTTGATCAGCGCTACGATCAGCGCGATGGCCACCGCATCCCAGCAGTAATAGGAAAACAGATTGAATTTTTCTTTGTGCAGAAGATAGCGAAGATACTGGATCGCAAGATAGCCGAACACGGCCGCCAGCAGCTTGGCGCGATCCATCTGGATAC
>CAKUMR010000382.1 GCA_934667865.1 uncultured Oscillospiraceae bacterium
TCTGCAACACCATGCGCGATGCTGCCAATGGCGCAAGCCGTGCGCTGTCGCTGCTGCCGGTGCCCTTCCTGAGCTGCTTCATGGGCGGTCTGGAAACCGGCATCGACACGCGCGACACCGAAGAGCAGGGTACAAAATACAACGGCAGCGGCTGCCTGATCCACGGGCTTTCCGTCGTGGCGGATTCCTTCCTCGCCGTCGATCAGTTCCTGCGCGACCGTCCGCAGGACGCGCAGCAGCTCATCGATGCCTGCAAGCATAATTTTGAAGGCTATGAGGAGCTGCGCGAATATCTCAAAGCCTGCCCGAAATACGGCAACAATCTGCCCGAGGCCGACCGCGAGGCAGCCGAGATCGCCCGGCGCGTTTCCGAGATGGTGCGCGGCCTGAAGAACTACCTCGGCAACTCCTTCCGTCCGGACTGGAGCTCACCCTCGACCCACCTGACCTACGGCTATCTGGTCGGCGCAACGCCCGATGGCCGCGGCGCGCGCGAAATGCTCGGCTATGGCATCGACCCGCTGTTCAGCACCGCAAATTCCGGGCTTGGCTTCCGCACGCTTTCGACCATGCAGCTTCCCTTTGACCAGATGGAGGGCGGCTGTGCCTCGCACTTCGGCATCGACCCGAAGTATTTCACCGCCGAGAGCTACGAGGAACGCGGCCTGCAATTCCGCGACCGTGTGCTGCGCCCGCTGTTCTTCAATCCGCTGGATGAAAAACGCGCGCCCTTCTATCTCTATGTCAACGTCACCACGGCCGACACGCTGCGCAAGGTCCTGGCCAACCCGAAAAAATACGCGCCCAACGGCGTTTACATCATGCGCATCCACGGCACCTTCGTTAACTTCCTCGACCTCTCTCCGGCGATCCAGCAGGATATTATCACGCGGCTTGACCCCGGCTCCACGTTCTGCTAAAATAAAGCCATGAAGATCTTGGGACTTGACATCGGAACCACCACCGTCAGCGCGGTGGTGACGGAAAACGGCCGCGTTCTCGCCGCCGAAACGCAGGCAAGCCACGCCTTCCTCCCCGACCGTCCGGTCTGGGAGAAGGCGCAGGACGCCGCCGCGCTTGAAGCTCTCGCGCTCAGAATCACGGACGCGCTGCTCGCGCGCTTTCCGGACGTCGCGCGCATCGGTCTGACCGGCCAGCAGCACGGCATTGTCTATCTGGACGAGGAGGGGCGGCTTCTCAGCCCGCTGTATACCTGGCAGGACGGGCGCGGCGAGCTGCCCTATTCCGAAGCACAGAGCTACTGCGCGCGTCTTTCGGAGCTGACGGGCTATCCCCTTGCGACCGGATACGGCATGGTCACGCACTTTTACAACCTGCAAAACGGCCTTGTGCCGGAAGGTGCCGTCACCTTCTGTACCATCCACGACTTCCTTGCCATGCGTCTTGCCGGTCGTGCCGCTCCTGCGGTCGATCCCAGCGACGCGGCCAGCTTCGGCGTATTTGACGTTCCGCACCGCCGCTTTGACGCAGACGCGCTCATGCGCGCCGGGATCGACCCGGGCTTTGCTCCCGCCGTCGCCGCAGCGCCGCTGCTCGGCATCGGCACGCATGGGATTCCGGTCTATACGGCCATCGGCGACAATCAGGCGAGCTTTCTCGGCGCGACGGGCGGCGAAACGGGCTGTATGCTCGTCAACGTCGGCACGGGCAGCCAGTTCTCTGTTCACACGCCGGACTATCTTGTCTGCGACGGTCTGGAAACACGTCCTTTCCCGACGGGCGGCTACCTGCTGGCAGGCTCCAGCCTGTGCGGCGGCCGCG
>CAKUMR010000383.1 GCA_934667865.1 uncultured Oscillospiraceae bacterium
CTTGTTGACGACGATGATGCTGGCCTTGCCTGCCTCATGTGCCAGACCGGCGATCTTGGTGTCCTGCTCCGTCACGCCTTCGTTGGCATCGATCAGGATCAGGCAGACGTCCGCGCGGTCGATGGCTGCGATAGAGCGCATATTGGAGTATTTCTCAATGGCATCGTCCACCTTGGACTTGCGGCGCATCCCGGCCGTGTCGATGAAGCGATACTTGCCGAATTCGTTTTCAAACAGGCTGTCGATGGCGTCACGGGTCGTACCGGCGACGTCGGAAACGATCACGCGCTCCTGCCCAAGGATCCGGTTCAGCAGGCTGGACTTGCCGACATTCGGCTTGCCGACGATGGCAACGTTGATGATCTCACCCTCGTCCTCATCCCCGCTCTCCTCCGGGAAGTGCGCCACGCACCAGTCCAGAAGGTCGCCCGTTCCGTGGCCGTGGACGGCGGAGACCTCGATCGGGTCGCCCAGTCCCAGCGCATAGAATTCATAGACGTTCGGGTCGGTCATGCCGATGGAATCGCACTTGTTGACCGCCAGACACACGGGCTTTCTGCTCCGCAGGAGCATGGAGGCCACGTCCTGATCGGCAGCGGTCACGCCGGTCTTGACGTCCGTGACCATGACGATCACATCCGCCGTTTCGATGGCGATCTCCGCCTGGCGGCGCATAAATTTCAGCATTTCGCTGTCGGTATTCGGCTCGATGCCGCCGGTATCCACCAGCTCAAATTCCCTGCCGTTCCAGTCGCAGGCGCCGTAGATCCGGTCGCGGGTCACGCCCGGCGTGTCTTCGACGATGGCCGTTCTTCGGCCGGTCAGCTTGTTAAACAGCATCGATTTTCCCACATTCGGCCGTCCGACAATCGCAACAAGCGGTTTGCTCATAGTATGAAATCCTCCTCTGGCAGCGCGGCGCACTCAGCGCTTTTCCAGCGCAAAGGCCTGCCACAGCGCCTGCAATTCAGGCAGCCATGCCGCTGCATCCATATTCTCCGTCTCTTTCTGCGTCAGGGACTTCCAGTCCAACCGCACCGCATAGTGCTCCTGCCCGGTTATTGCCGGCGGGTACCTCCGGAGTCGAAATGTTTTTACTATTATTGCACAAATACGCCATTTTTTCAAGCAGAATAAAAGAAAAGAGGAAGCGCGGCCCCGTCTGCCGGTGCGAAAATTCGCTGCTTTCCCTCCTGACGAACGGAATTACAATTCGAAAACGGGGAAATAAAAATATTTACAGCTTTTGTTGTTGCAAAAATGAAATCCTGTGGTATACTGTAGGCAAAGGAGCTGCCGACGAACGGTTGCTCTCCCGTGTTAACAGATTACTCCGTTAGCTTTGGTAGGGCTTTGGACGGAGTAATCTTTTTATATGCGTAAAAAGATTCGCTATCGTTTTCTCTGGAACAGAGAAATGACTGCGCAGAGCATTACTACGAAGGCAAACAATGCCTCATAAGTAACATGGTTCATACGCATCACCTCCCGTAAACGGGAGAACAATCCGTCCGCCGTTGTGTGGCAGCTCCTCGGACGCCGAAGTGTCAAATCAATTATAGCAGAGGAATCGACTGATCACAAGACGATTTCTCTGTTTTTTTGCTTTCTGATGCCACGGGCGCAAGCCAAAAGAAAAGAGGAAGGACACTCCTTCCTCATCTCTTCATGTTCACAAATTACTTTGCTTCAGCAGCAGGAAGAACCTCGCGGCCATTGTAGGTACCGCAGTTCTTGCAAGCTCTGTGGGGCAG
>CAKUMR010000384.1 GCA_934667865.1 uncultured Oscillospiraceae bacterium
TGGTAATGCTCGGCCTTCACGGCCTCCGGGAGCCTGCGCAGAAGGGCGTCCGCGTCGTTTTCGATGAAGGTCATCGCGCCGGTGTCGGACAGCCTTGCACACACGGCAAGAATGGCCTGCGCGGTGCGCTCCGCCGGGGCAGCTCGGCGGCTTCGGCCAGCGTGCGGTCCGCGACCTCGTAAAGCTCGGTGTGGATGTCCTCCAGGACGGCGAAGAACAGCAGCTCCTTCGATTCATAGAATTTATAGAACGAACCCTTTGCAATGCCGACGGCCTGCGTCAGCTGCTCGACGGAGGTTTTCCGCATCCCCAGCGTGACGGCGCAGCGGCGCGTTTCCCGCAGCAGCGCCTCGCGCAGCTGCTCGGTTTCGTAATCGGTAAAAGCCAAGCCCATGCCTCCTGCTCTATCTATATGACCAAATCAGTTCATCCGGTCACATCATAGCATGGATTCTCCGCGAATGCAAGAGAAAGGAGAAAAATATCCGCTGCAAATGTCTGACCGATGAGTAAAATTCCGCCGGTTTGGTATAGACGGGAGAGGTGCGATATGCTATACTGTGCTTTGGTTAGCGACTGCTAACCAAAGATAGATCGGAGGGGCTGCCTGTGAGCCATGAAAAGACATTTGAAAATGAGGGAGCCGTTCTGCTGGCGCAGAGTGACGGCTGCGCGGTCTGGCAGTTCCGCAACGAGAGCGGCGACGGCACGATGACGGCCTACGACGTGTTTCCGGGGGTGATCCTCACCTTTAATGATTTTCATATGGAGCATTACCGCAGCGGCTACGTGCCCGACCGGCGGCTGCTTGCCATCGACCACTGCCGCGAGGGGCGCATGGAATACGCCGCCGGGGACGGCATTGTGGGCTGCACGGCGGCGGGCGACCTGAAGCTCGACCTGCGCAGGGAGCACACCGGTGAGTTTGTGTTTCCGTCCTGCCATTACCACGGGCTGACGGTCGCCTTTGATCTGGATGCCGTTGCGCTGCCGGAGGAGGCACGGGATTTTCCCGTCGCGCCGGCGGACATCATAGCCCGCTTTTCCCTCGGGCGCTATCCGCGCATCCTGCACGGATTGACGGAGGCGGAGCATATTTTCGGGGAGCTGTACCGGGTCCCGGAAAAGATCCGGATTCCGTATTTTAAGGTGAAGATTCTGGAGCTGCTGCTGTATCTGAATGCCATGACCGTGCCGGAAAAGGAGGACGAAGCCCCATATTTTTACCGCACGCAGGTGGAAAAGGTCAAGGCGATCCGGCAGTTCCTGCTGGAGCATATTTCGGAGAATTTCACGCAGGAGGAGCTTTCCCACCGCTTTGGAATTCCGATGACCGCGATGAAGACCTGCTTCCGTTCCATCTACGGCGAGGCGATCGGCGCATGGCTGACTGCCTGCCGGATGAACCGGGCGGCGGAGCTGCTGGTGCGCGAGTGGGAGCTGAGCATTGCGGAGATCGGCGGCCGCGTCGGCTACGACAACGCCGGGAAATTCACCGTCGCCTTTAAGAAAAAAATGAAACTGACTCCGTCGGAATATCGGAGAGAAAGAGGGATGCAGAATGAAATCTGAGAAAAGAAGCTGGATGAACGCGCTTTTCGCCTACGCCGGGGGAGAGAAGAAAAAGCTGGTGCTGTCCGTCGTCCTGTCGGTGCTCTCGGTCGTGCTGGGGCTGGTGCCGTTTTACTGTATGTACCGGATGATCTGCCTGTTTGTGGCGGGCGAGGCCGCTGCGGCGGTGGTCGTCCGGTGG
>CAKUMR010000385.1 GCA_934667865.1 uncultured Oscillospiraceae bacterium
GAGAGGAACACCTCGGCGATCTACATTGTGGGCGCGCAGGAGCCGGGCCTTGCGCGCGGGATGGGACTCAAGACGCGTGCGACCTTTGAGGAAGCGCTGGAGGACGCGAAGCGGAAATTTGTCGGGCCGGATCCCAACATTCTCGCCCTGCCGCAGACCTTCAGGCTCGGCGCGGTACACCTGTGCATGAAGGACGAGGGCTACGACGGCTATAACGGCCATTGCCACGAATAAGGAGGACAAGTAAATGCAGAAAATCAAAAAGCTGTGCATCACTGCGCCGAAGGAGCTTTCGGTGCAGATGGATGAGATCGACGAGCAGAATATCCCCGCCGGGCAATTCCTGATCGAAACGATCTATTCTCAGGTCAGCGCGGGCACGGAAACCGCCTGCTACCGCGGCATGGAAGCATGGTTCAAGCTGCCGGGAACGCCGGGCTACAGCTGCGTCGGCCGCGTGATCGCCAAGGCGGAGGACGTGACGACCGTCGAGCCGGGCGATCTGGTCTTTACCCGCGGCAAGCACATGAGCAAGCAGTACGTCAAGCTGACGGACAACTACTGCAAGCTGCCCGAGGGTCTTGACCCGCTGTACGCGCCGATCGCGCGCCTGTTTGCCATCGCCATGACGGGCGTGCGCATGTCCAAGATCGAGCTGGGCGACGACGTGCTGGTCTACGGTCTGGGTCTGATCGGCAACGCGGTTTCTCAGCTTGCCGCATTGCAGGGCGCCAATGTGCTGGCGATGGACCTGAGCGACGACCGCAGAGCGCTTGCGGAGGCCTGCGGCGTGGCGCATACGCTGAACTCCGGGAAGCTGGAGGATCCCATGGCGGCGATCCAGGAGGTCTTCCACGGCAGAAAGCCTTCTACCGTGATCGACGCGACGGGCGTACCCAAGGTGATCGACCAGGTCATCGACTATGCCGCGCCGGACGGCCGCCTCATCCTGCTCGGAAGCCCCAGAGGCGATTATACCGGCAATGTGACGCACTTTTTGCAGCACATCCACCGCTTTATCCACCGCGTGGAGGTCGTCGGCGCGCACGAGCAGATGTCGCCGGCAAAGCAGATGCCCTATGTCAAGCATTCCTGCGAGCGCAACGAGCGCATCGTCCTTGAGCTGATCCGCGACGGCAAGCTGAAGGTGAAGAACCTGATCACGAATGTTGTCAAGCCGGAGGATGCCCCGCAGGTCTACCGCGAGCTGGACAAGGGCAACCCCGACTATCTGGGCGTTGTGTTCGACTGGACGGGAGAGCAGGCATGATCAAGGTCGGTATTATCGGAACGGGACGCGCCACGAGCATCTCCAAGGGCCATCTGAACGGCTTTCGTTATCATGACGACGTCGAGCTGATCGGCATTTACGACCTCTCCCGCGAGGCCATGGAGCAGTGGTGCGAGGCCTTCGGCGTCAGCAGGGAGCTCTGCTACGATTCCGCAGAGAAGCTGATCCACGATGCGGACATCGTCAGCATCTGCACGCCGAATTTTACACACGCGGAGTATATCTGCAAATGCCTGGAAGAAAACACCGGCGTGATCTGCGAAAAGCCCATCAGCAGCACGGGCGCGGACATTCCCAGAATCCGCGGCGCCATGGCGAACACCACGGCGAAGAGCATGGTGAACCTCAACTACCGCTATATCCCCGGCATCCGCATGATGCACGACTATCTTGCCTCCGGGAAGGCGGGCCGGGTCTATATGATCCGTCATAATATGGGCGGCAGCCGTCTGGCC
>CAKUMR010000386.1 GCA_934667865.1 uncultured Oscillospiraceae bacterium
CACATCCAACCTGTATTCCGTGCAGTAAGGCCGCAGAAAAGCGCAGTCCTCCGCCAAGGGAGGACTGCGCCCATTTGATGGACCCAGGGGAGGTTCGTGATGGACCTCCCAGAAGGACTCACTCTATCGGAGATTTAATACAGAGAAAGAACGGCAGACTATAGGAAGCAAAAACCAATGTCAGTGCCCACAAGACAGGCTATCGTTTTAGTTGTCAAATATTATAAATCTTTCCGAGCAAAACTATGCAGGAGCACCCGACGGATACTCCTGCATGGTTCGTATTATTGCCGTCAGTGACGGATCTCCAACACATCGAAGCCGGCGGATTCAACGGCCTGTGCCAGTTCTTCATCACTGAGTGGACGCTCAAAGGAGACTCTTGCCGTGCCGTTTTCCAGACTGACCTTTGCGGCAACACCATCCAGTGCACCCAGTGCCGCCGTTACACTGCGGCGGCAGTTTTCACAGCGCATCCCGCTGATCTTTACGGTCAGGCTGCCAATGGGAGCGGAGAGCTTTTTGACCCGGATGCGCGGCTGCTTTTCCGTTCCGCAGCAGGTCTTTTTGCTCGTGAACCGCCGGAGCAGCGACCATATGCACCCACCAACGATCAGAACCGTCAAAGCGATCCAGACAGCCTGCATCTTATCTCACCCTTTCCCAGTAAACTACGGAAGCAGCACTGCTTTTCAGCCCGCTGCACCCATGGCATTTTTTGCAGTTCCCGCCGCAATCGGCGGACATGACGGTTTTCTTTACATAGCCCAGCTGTGCGTACCGTTCCAGCTTCGCCTCCACCATTTCCGGCGTCGTACCGAGTTCGGCGGCAAGCTGCGCCGTGGAATGAATGCCCGGCGCATCCAGAAGTTCCAAAAGGGACATGGCTACCGCCTCCTCAGAAGAACAACCCTGCAATATGATAGGTCAGGCAGGAGATGATCAGCGCGGTGGCAATGTAGTAAAGGGCAATGCGTACCGTCCATTTTGCGGAATGTGTCTCATGCAGCGTGGCATTCAGCGCCATTAGGCAGGGAACATTAAAATTGACGGCAAGAATAAACGCCAGTGCCTCCGGCTTGGAGATGGATGCGGCGATGATCTGACCGATATTGGCATCTGCCGCACCGGTAGCCGTTGCTTCCCAGATAGAACCCGCACCGGTGAATAGGACGCTGGTCACGCCGAGCACCGCTTCCTTGGAGATCATAGAGGATACGAAGGCAAGGAAGGTCTGCCAACCCATACCGAAAAATTTCGTCACAGGCTCGATGGCTTTTCCGAATTTATAGAGTGCGCTTCCTGTCATATCGCCGCTGCCGGAATAGGTCAGCGCCCAGAAAACGGCGGCCACAACGACCACCACCACAAACGCCTTTTTGAACACGTCCCATGCACGTACAACAGTGGTGCGAAGCAGACTTCCCCAGCGGGGCTTATGATAGGGCGGCAGCTCCATGATCAGTCCTGTGCGATCCTCCACCGGGCTGAGCTTGCGCCCGAAGATTTTGGCGGTGATCACGATATGTAAAAACATAATGGCAAAGATCAGCAGCATGACTCCAATCGCGCCCATGCCGCCGAAGATCGAGGAGGCGAGCGCCGGGATCACGGCAAAGGTCGCGCCGCAGGGCACCGCCCATGCAAGGGCGATGGTCAGGATTCGCTGACCGTAGGAATCGATGACACGGGTTCCCGCTGCACCGCCGATGGTGCAGCCAAAGCTGACCAGCATGGGCA
>CAKUMR010000387.1 GCA_934667865.1 uncultured Oscillospiraceae bacterium
GTGTCGGCCTGCAATATCTGACGCTTTCGCGCTCTGCCGGAACGCTCTCCGGCGGCGAGGCGCAGCGCATCCGGCTTGCCACGCAGATCGGCTCCTCCCTGATGGGTGTTCTGTATATCCTCGACGAGCCGAGCATCGGCCTGCACCAGCGCGACAACGACCGTCTGCTCGACACGCTGCGCCGCCTGCGCGATCTGGGCAACACGCTGATTGTTGTCGAGCACGACGAGGATACCATCCGCGCAGCGGACTTCATCGTGGACGTCGGTCCCGGCGCGGGCATCCATGGCGGCAGAATCGTCGCAAGCGGCTCCTTACAGGATATCCTTGACGCACCGGAAAGCCTGACGGGGCAATACCTCTCCGGCAAGCGGCGCATTGAAGTCCCGGCGCACCGGCGTGAGGGCAACGGCAAGTTTCTGCGTGTATTTGACTGCTGCGAGAACAATCTCGACCACGTGGATGTTTCCATCCCGCTGGGAACCTTCACGTGCGTGACCGGCGTGTCCGGCTCCGGCAAATCCTCGCTGGTCAACGAGATCATCAGCAAAAAGCTCTCCGCCAGCCTGAACCACGCGCGCGTCCGCCCCGGCAAGCACGGGCATTTTGAGGGCATTTCCGAGCTGGACAAGGTCATCGTGATCGACCAGAGTCCCATCGGGCGCACCCCACGCTCCAACCCCGCCACCTACACCGGCCTGTTTGCCGACATCCGCGATCTGTTCGCCTCGACCGCGGACGCCAAGGCGCGGGGCTACAGCTCCGGCCGCTTCTCCTTCAATGTCAAGGGCGGTCGCTGCGAGGCCTGCTGCGGCGACGGTCTTGTGAAGATCGAAATGCACTTCCTGCCGGACGTCTACGTTCCCTGCGACGTCTGCCACGGCAAGCGCTACAACCGCGAAACGCTGGAGGTCCTCTACCGCGGCAAGTCCATCTCGGATGTGCTGGATATGACCGCCGATGAGGCGCTGGACTTCTTTGAAAATCTGCCGCGTATCCGCGAGAAGGTCGCCACGCTGGTGGAGGTCGGCCTTGGCTATATCAAGCTGGGGCAGAGCTCCACGACGCTCTCCGGCGGCGAAGCACAGCGCGTCAAGCTGGCGACGGAGCTGTCCCGCCGCTCCACCGGCCGGACGATGTATATCCTCGACGAGCCGACGACGGGTCTGCATATGTACGACGTCCACAAACTGCTGGAGGTTTTGCAGAAGCTCGTGGACGCGGGCAACACCGTGCTGGTCATCGAGCACAATCTCGACGTCATCAAGACCGCCGACCACATCATCGACCTCGGCCCGGAGGGCGGCGACGGCGGCGGAAAGATTCTGATCTGCGGCACGCCGGAGGAGGTCGCCGCCTGCCCGGAATCCTACACGGGACAGTATCTGAAACGGATGCTCTGAGCATCTTAGAAAGGAGGGAGCGCTATGGATCGCCTCGCGCGGCATTTGCTGCACCGCAACCCGGATACAATGAAGGACGCGGAACTTCTGGAGCTGCTGCTCCGCTTTGCCGTCCAGGAACCGGAGGCGCTTGCGCGCCGCCTGCTGGAACACTATCCGAGCCTCGCCTCCATTATGGAGGCCGATGCCGAGGAGCTTGCGGCAGTCGAGGGCATGACGCCCGACTGCGTCGTGCTTCTGCGGCTGGTGCCGGAATTGCAGCGGCGGTATCTCATCGCGCGTTCCGCTGCGGAAACGAGGCTGGTGGACAGCGCGTCCTTCGGCAGCTACCTGC
>CAKUMR010000388.1 GCA_934667865.1 uncultured Oscillospiraceae bacterium
GTCTACATTCTCTCCCGCCATCCGGCGCATCTGCCGGGGATGGTACACCTCTGCTGCGACGTTGCGGACGAGCGGCAGATGCAGGCGGCCGTGCAGGAGGTCTGGCAGAGGGAGGGACGCATTGATCTTCTGGTCAATAACGCAGGCTTCGGCATTTCCGGTGCGGCGGAGTTTACAGAGAACGAGGACGCAAAGCGCCTGCTGAATGTCAACCTCTTTGGCGTGGTCAACGGCTGCAAGGCAGTGCTGCCTGTGATGCGGCAGCAGGGAAGCGGCCGCATCGTCAATGTCAGTTCCTTCGCCGTGCTGACGCCCATCCCGTTTCAGGCGTGGTATTCCGTCAGCAAGGCGGCTGTGAGCGCCTATACCGCGGCGCTGCGCAACGAGGTCGCGCCCTTTGGCGTGGAGCTCTGCGCCGTCCTGCCGGGGGACATTCACACCGGCTTCACTGCCGCACGGGAGAAAGCCACCGCGGGTGACGAAATTTACCATGGACGAATCGCCCGAAGTGTGGCCGTGATGGAGCACGACGAGCAGACCGGTATGACACCGGAGAAGGCGGGGCGTTTCCTCGCGTCCATCGCTCTCCGAAAGCGCGTCAAGCCGGAATATGTGATCGGCGCGTCCTATCGTGCATTATCCATTCTCGCGCGGCTGCTGCCGTGCCGCCTGAAAAGCTGGGTCATCGGCCGAATGTACGCCGGAGGAAAATAGAGGAATTTCATTCAAGCTCCCCGTCTGCGGACGGGGAGCTTTTTTGTTTGCTGCCGGGGAGGGAAATGGGAAACGAACGAAAATTAAAACATACGTTCAAATATTTGGAATTTGGAAGTATTTTCCAGAAAAAAATCAAAAAAAGACGACAGAAAGTGAGAATTAGAGGTTGCAATTTTTTTCTTTTGATTGTATACTGATAGCACAGTGGAGCGAAATGGAAGAAAAATGAGCAAAATGGAGCGAAGTGAGGGAAAATGTACGGCAAATACAAGCATACGCTGGATGCGAAGGGACGCCTGTTTGTTCCCTCGAAGCTCCGCGAGGAGCTGGGCGCGGCGTTCTACGTCGCGAAGGCCGCCGATGCCTGCCTGACGGTCTATCCGGAGGAGGAATGGCAGAAGGTGCTCGACCACTGCAATGCGCTGCCTTCCTCGAAGGCGCGCGCCATGCGTTTCTTCTTCGCCAACGTCGTAAAATGCGAACCGGACAAGCAGGGACGTTTTCTCCTGCCGGAATCCATGCGCGAATACGCGGGCATCAAGCAGGATGTCGTGTTCCTCGGTCAGGCAGGGCGCGCCGAGATCTGGTCGGCAGAGCGCTATGAGGCGGAGGAAGCAAAGTATATGACGCCGGAGGCCATTGCCGCCGTGATGGAGGAGCTTGGCTTCTGATGGAATTTCAACACAAATCGGTCCTTCTGGACGAGTGCATCGAGGCGCTGAATATCCGCCCGGACGGGATCTATCTCGACGGGACGCTGGGCGGCGCCGGCCACTCCTCGGAGATCGTCAGGCGCCTGACGACCGGCCGCCTGATCGGCGTTGACCGTGATCAGGTCGCGCTGGATGCGGCAAAGCGGCGCCTTGCGGCCTATCTTCCGCGCGTGACGCTGGTACATTCCAACTTTGCGGAGCTGGACACGATCCTCGACGGGCTCGGAATCGCTGGCGTGGACGGGATGCTCTTTGATCTCGGCGTGTCCTCTCCGCAGCTGGACGATGCTTTACGCGGCTTTTCCT
>CAKUMR010000389.1 GCA_934667865.1 uncultured Oscillospiraceae bacterium
CTCCCGTTTGCTGCTGGTTCTTGCCATTCCCCGCACCCCTTTCGCATTTATACAGCTTCAGTATACCACAGCCGCCCGTAGCGCGCAAGCGGTTGTTTGCATCCGCCGGGGCGGCAAAAACTGCCCGCGGACTTGACAAGCGCCCTTGGTTTGATTATTATGATAATCAGGAAAACAGGCGAAAAGTATTGAACAAAGGACGGTTTTTTCCATTGGAGATTTTAACGAAAGAGCAATACGGCGAATACGAAGAATTCCTGCTGCACAGCGAAAACGGGATGTTCCATCAGAGCCCGGAGTGGGGCAGGGTCAAGAATAAATTCATCACCGAGATCATCGCGGCGCGCGGAGAGGACGGCAGGATCAAGGCCGGCATGCTGGTGCTGATTCGCCCGATCGTGCTGGGCTATTCCATCATGTACGCGCCCCGCGGCCCGGTCTGCGACCCGCATGACAAGGCGCTTCTGGCGGAGCTGATGGAGGGCGCAAAGGTCCTTGCCAAGAAATACAAGAGCTATGTCCTGAAAATGGACCCGAACATCCGCAAGGACGACGGGGAATTCGTGCAGATCATGCAGTCGCTGGGCGGCAGCTTCAAGTTTGACGGCAGCGATTTTTCCTCCAGCCTCCAGCCCTCTGTCGTGTATATCCTCGACATTGCGGGCAGAACGCCGGACGAGATGTTCATGCACTTCCCCTATAAGACCCGCTATGCCATCCGCAGCGCGGCGAAATTCGGCGTCGAGGTGCGCGAATGCGGACGCGAGAGCCTGCCGGAATTCTATGAGATCATGCAGGAAACCTGCGAGCGCGACCATTTCAGCGTGCGTCCGCTGTCCTATTTTGAGCGGATGTACGACGAGATGGGCGACCATCTGAAGCTCTACCTCAGCTACTACGAGGGCAAGGCGATCTCCGGTGCGATCAACATCACCTATGGCAACCGCAGCCTGCACCTCTACGGCGCCAGCTCCAACAGCCACCGCGACAAGATGCCGAACTACGCCATGCAGTGGAAGATGATCTCCACGGCGGCGGCCAACGGCATCCGGCTGTACGACTTCGGCGGCATCGCCGCGGTCGAGGACGAGTCCAGCCCCCTGTACGGCCTGTACGTGTTCAAGCGCAAGTTCCGCGGCGAGGTCGTGGAGTACGTGGGCGAGATCGAGGTCGTGTTCCGCCCGGCGGTCAACAAGCTGCTCGGCTTTGCCTACAATCTGCGCCGGAAGATCCTGCGCGGCCCCGGCAGAAAGAAAAAGTAAGTCTGAGGACAAACGATGAAAGCATATGTGGTGGAGAATTCCTGCCTGTCTTATAATATCGAGCTTCTCAAGCGCAAGGCGGGCAATGCGCAGATCTGGGCGGTGGTCAAGGGCAACGGCTACGGCCTCGGCATTGTGCCGCTGGCGCAGCGCCTTGCAGAGCACGGCATTGACCGTTTCTGCGTGACGGAGGTGCGCGAGGCGGAGCTTCTGCGCGAAAACGGCTTTGACACGGCGCAGATCCTGATGCTGCGCTCCGCGGAAAACGCGGAGGAGATCAATCGCCTGATCGACCTGCGCGCGATCCTGACCGTCGGTTCGCCGGAAATGGCGGCGCTGGTCAACGAGATCGCGGCGCAGCGCGCCGACGTTGCGGAGGTACACGTCAAGATCGATACCGGCATGGGGCGCTTCGGCTTCCTGCCGGAGGACGTGGAGGGAATCCTGCGCCTGTACCGCGAGGAGAAGCACAT
>CAKUMR010000390.1 GCA_934667865.1 uncultured Oscillospiraceae bacterium
GTATGAGCGTCTGCTGCCGCTTCTGGGGCAGAATCAGGATACAAAGATCGGGGAGGTTACCATCTGGGGCAATCTAGCGCGGATCGACCTGATGCTTGACAGAACGGAGCAGGCGATAGAAATCCTGAAATCCCACAATGTCAACGGGATTTTCAACGAAGAGCTCGGTGGGGCGCTCGCTGCCGAATGTGAACGTCCCGCAGAGGCGATGCCCTATCTCTCCGAGGCAATGATTGGCCATGTGTGCGGCTTCGTTCGGGTCGTATTCGGCTGGCTGAACGTCTATCTGAAACGCGGAGAGGATGCGCAGGCTGAGGTGCTGCTGCGCTGGGCGCTGGGGCTGTTTGGAATGTTCCAGCGGGAGGGGGAGACTTCCTTTTTGGAAAAAGTAGGTGTGACGCTGAAGGTCATGGGTGCCTATCTTGCACTTCGCCGGGAAGATACGCCGCAGGCGCGTGAATGGCTGCAAGAGGCGAGAAGCGCCGCGCTGCGCTTTGATGCCGCGCCGTCTTATTCGGCAGATCGGCTGCGCTATGTTTCCATGCAGATACCGGCGACCACCTTTGACGATCTCGGTGCGACGGCGATGGAGTCGGTGGAGTGCCTCCTGCGCGACGAGCTTTCGGACGCGCCGGAGCTGCCGGCGCTCTGGAAAGAGGTGTGCGAGGATGACTGAAACGGAATCTCTTCGCAGGGAGCTGCTCGCGCAGTGCTACCGCCGGAATCATATTGCGCTGGCGATCGCGATCTTTTCGGCGTTGCTCTCCGGCTCGCTGGATCTGATGATTTCGTGGATCATGCAGCAGCTCATCGACACCATCTCCGGTGAGGCCGGGGCGCTGCCCTTGGGAACCATTGCGCTTTGCTGCGCGGGGCTGGGCGTGCTGGTCGTGGTCTGCTTTCTGATCGACCACTGCACGGTGCCGCGCTTCCTGCGCCGGGCGCTGGTGCAGTACAAGAATTATGCGTTCGGGAAAATTCTGGGAAAGGGCGTCACCGCCTTTCAGTCGGAGAATTCTTCGTCTTTTCTCTCTGCGCTGGCCAACGACGTGAGCACGCTGGAAACGGAATACCTCTTCAAGCGCATCCGTGTGGTTTTCCTGCTGGTCAATTTTGCCGGGTCGCTGGCGATGATGCTGTATTATTCACCTCTGCTGACGGCCATTGCCGCCGGGCTGACGCTGCTGCCCTTCGCGGCCTCGCTGCTGACCGGCGGGCGGATGGAGCGGGTCGAACGGGAGGTTTCCGACCGCAGCGCGAAATACACCGCATCGCTGAAGGACTGCTTCGGCGGCTTTTCCGTGGTCAAGAGCTTCCATGCGGAGAAGGAGATCCAATCCCTCTTCGGTGAAGAAAATGCGGCGCTGGAGCAGGCAAAGTTCACCCGCCGCCGGGTCAGCGATCGGATCAGACTTTTTGGTCAGCTGGCGGGCTATGTCGCGCAGATCGGCGTGTTCCTCGCGGGCGGCTATCTGGCGGCGAGCGGCCATGCGGTGACGCCGGGCGTGGTGATCGTCTTTACCAACCTGATGAACTTTCTGATCCAGCCTGTGACGGAGCTGCCGGCGATTCTGGCGGGGCAGAAATCCGCGCGGGCGCTGACGGAGAAGCTGGCGGAGCTGCTGCAAAAGGGAGAAAACGGGGAGCAGGGCAGGAAAACGGCGACCCTGCGGCAGGCAGTCGTGCTGAAGGACGTATCCTTCGGCTACGAAAAAGAGCATGAGGTGCTCCAT
>CAKUMR010000391.1 GCA_934667865.1 uncultured Oscillospiraceae bacterium
TCGGTTTGTAATATACCAAAATAAAAAAGATGAAAAGGAGTACAACAATGAAAAAGGCTATCTCTCTTCTGCTGGTGCTGGTCATGATCCTGAGTCTGGCCGCCTGCGCCAAGACCCCCGCATCCGAAACTCCCGCGACCGACGCCCCCGCGGCCGATGCTCCGGCAGCGGAAACGCCCGCCGCAGACGCATCCGAAGAAAAGACCGGCTATACGTTCGGCTTTACCGAGTGGATCTCCTGCGAGTTCTTTGACTCGGTCTACGACGGTCTGATGTCCGTTGTGAATGAGCACGGTGACGCGACGGTCATCCACTCCGAGGGCAAGGCTGACTCCAGCCACCAGCAGAGCGTGATCGAGGACTTCATCGCGCAGGGCTGCGACGTCGTGTTCTATAACCCCGTTGACAGCGCCGCTTCCGCCGTTGCCGTTGAAGCGATGAAGGAAGCCGGTATCATCGTTGTGAACTTTGATACGCAGGTCGCCGACACCAGCCTTGTGGAGGCGTTTGTCGCCACGAACAACTATGAGGCCGGCTATCAGGCAGGTCTCGCCATGGTCAAGGATTTCCCGGATGGCGGTAAGGTCGCCGTTCTGGACTACCCGGCGAACACCGCGGCCGTTGACCGCGCCGACGGCTTCCTCGCCGCGATCGCGGACAGCAAGCTGGAAGTCGTTGCAACGCTCGACAGCGAAGGTCTGACCGAGACCGCCACGAACCAGATGGACGACATCCTGCAGGCGCACCCCGATCTGGACGCTGTGTTTGCGATCAATGACGACGGCGGTCTGGGCGCGTACGCTGCCATCACGGCTGCGAATATGCAGACCAAGATCTACTCCGTCAACGGCTCTCCCGAAGCAAAGGCAAAGGTCGCGGAAGGCGGCATCTTCGCGTGCACCGCGGCACAGTCCACCATCAACATGGGCAAGCAGTCTGCGGAAGTCGCTTATAAGCTCCTGAAGGGCGAAAGCGTTGAGCACGACATCCTGATCGACCCGATCGCGATCACCGCAGAAAACATCGACCAGTACGGCACGGACGGCTGGCAGTAATTCGTAAAACACACAGTCGATCATACCGGGAGGCATACAGCGGCGCTGTATGCCTCCCACAGAAAAGCGAAATTCAGGGAAGCCGCCCCGGCCGCTGGCGTCTGGGGCAGCATCCCATACGAGCCAATACAATCAACGAAAACCGGAGGGCGTGAAACATGAGCAAATTGTTGGAGATGACAGGCATTTGCAAAGGCTTCTCAGGTGTTTCCGTGTTGGAAAACGTAAATTTTGAAGTGGAGGCCGGAGAAGTCCATGCCCTGCTCGGCGAGAACGGCGCGGGAAAATCGACGCTGATCAAGATCCTGGGCGGCATTTACAGCAAAGACAGCGGCACCATCTCCATTAACGGAACTCCGATCGAGATCAATAAAGTTGAAGACGCCCGCAAGCACGGTATCAGTATCATCCATCAGGAACTGATGATGATCCCGGACCTGAGCATTGCGGAAAATATATTTCTTGGACATTCCCTGAAAACAGGATCCGGCTTTGTGGATCTTGCAAAGCAGAATCAGATCGCGCAGGAGCTTCTTGCGCAGTATAACATGGACATTCCCGCGACGACGCACGTTCGCCGGCTCACGATCGCGCAGCAGCAGATGGTCGAGATCGTGCGCGCGGTATCCTTCGGCGTCAAGATCC
>CAKUMR010000392.1 GCA_934667865.1 uncultured Oscillospiraceae bacterium
GCGCGGCGCCTATGTTTCCTCTCACCTGCATCTGAATGTCACCTACCTGCTCGAGGCCGATGACAGCGCGCCATTGCGCGTCTGTGAGGACGAGAACAGCGGCGTGGCATGGTTTTCCCCGGCGGATGCCCTTCGCGCCTCTACGGAGCCGTGGTTCGTTTCCCGCATCTATGCAAAGCTGAACGCCCGCCTCCCCCGCTGAACAAAAAACAGCCTGCCTGTGATTTTGATCACAGGCAGGCTGTTATGCTATAGAAATTTCATAATCAGCTGCGTTACCAGAACGGCAGCGGAGCTGCTCAGCGCAACAACGATCAGGCTCTTGCCGCGGTAGGCAAGGAAGATCGCCGTGGCCAGTGCAGCAATGCCGGAAACAAGATTTCCGGTGCTGCTCAGAATACTCGGAAAGGTCATGGCGCTGAGGCAGGCGTAGGGCACATAATGGAGGAAGGATTTGAGGAATCGGCTCCGGATGGGCCTGCGGAACAGCGTCATCGGCAGCAGGCGGATGAGATAGGTCGTCAGGGCCATCGCCGCGATATACAGATAAATGCTCATGCGTCCTCCTTCACGGGGAACAGCCATGCACAGACCGCCGCCGCCAACACCGTGCAGATCACGATGGAAACGCCCGGCGATACCTGCGACAGCACGGGTAGCCAAGTAAAGAGGCTGCTGCACGCAAGCGCCAGCAGCGCGCAGATCAGGATGGAGTGCTCCTTCTTTGCAGGTGGAACCACGATCGCGATGAACATCCCGTAGAGCATGACGCCCAGTGCGCTTTGCAGATTTTCCGGCAGCACCGACCCAGCCAGCGCACCGAGCAGCGTTCCGGCCGTCCAACCGACGATCGGCAGCGTTCCAAGGCCGAGCAGATACGGCGTTGTCAGCGGCTCCTGCCGCGCCATGGCAAGCGCAAAGATCTCATCGGTATTGAAGAAAGCAATGACAAAGCGCGGAATCAGGCCGATTTTCTGCCCCATCCGCTGGCTGAGCGCCAGACTCATCAGGGCGTAGCGACTGTTGATCACCAGCTGCGTCAGGACCATCTCCCATAGTCCCGCCGAGGCGAGAATCAGCGTCAGGCCGGCAAACTGGCCGGCGCTGGTGAGGTTGGTCAGGGAGATCAGTGTTGCCTCCAGCGGCCGAAGTCCCTGCGCCGCCGCAAGCGCCCCGAAACCGAAGCTGACCGAAAAATATCCCATCCCCACGGGCACACCCCGCCGGACGCCCATGGTGTATTCCTTGCGTGTCATGCTGAGAAGAACCTCCAAAAAATGAACTATTGGATATTCTAGCAGCAAGCGCGTCAAAATTCAATCATTTCCGACCTCTTCGGCAAAAGAAATGCGCAGGCTCCCTGTCGGAACGCAAGTCCCCTGCCCTGCGGCATCCTTCAATGCAGCAGTAGCGGTAATCTCGCCCGCCGTATGATGCAGGCAGAAAAATGGAGCGGGGCACGCGCCCCGCTCCGGTGCTCTTACGTTAAACAATAATCACCGCGTCGTAGTAATTCCATGAACTTTTGCAGAAAAAAGTTTTCTGATTTCCATCGGATATGCATCTTTCCTTGCGCCGTTCAAGAGTCTATGCTTCTGGCGGAAATACTTCCGAATACTTTATTTTCATGTCTGTTGGGAACTTCACCGCTATAGTCGTCCCCTTTTCCGAGCTTTCCTCAACCCGAATCTC
>CAKUMR010000393.1 GCA_934667865.1 uncultured Oscillospiraceae bacterium
GCCTTGGTCAGCGCCAGCACCGCGCCCTTGGTCGCGGAATAGCAGGCCTCGCAGGACGCGCCGACCTGCCCCCACATGGAGGCGACATTGAGGATGCAGCCGGACTGCCGGTGCAGCATCCCCGGCAGCGCGGCATTGACGCAGTGGTAAATTCCCTTGACGTTCACGGCAAAGAGCCTGTCCCACTCCGCCTCGGTGATCTGTGAGATCAGACCGTAATGCGCGATCCCCGCGTTATTGACCAGCACGTCCAGCGCCGGAAGCCCGGCAAAGGCCGCCTGCACCGCTGCGCCGTCCGCGACATCGCAGCAGATGGCCTGCGCGCCTGTTTCGCGGGCAAGCTGCCGCGCCTGTTCGTGACTTTTTTCATAAAAAAAGGACACGGCCCAGCCCGCCTGTGCAAAGGCGCGCACCGTGGCCGCGCCGATCCCCCGGCTGCCGCCGGTCACCAGAACCTGTTTCATGCCTGCCTCCGTCAGAAACGCTCCTCCGGAGAACCGAAGGAGCGTCAGAATGTTCGATTCAGCGCCGTCTGGACTTGGTGCGGTGCTCATACTGCCGGCAGCCGGAGATCTTGCTGTCCGAATCCGACATGAACTGCTTGAGCTTTTCCTCAAAGGTCAGCGGCTCGCTTCTCTGCTGGCGCGGCTGGGAGGTCCGCTGCTGCGGGGCCTGCTGGGTCCGCGCGGGGCGCTGCTCCTGCGCGCGCTTGATCGACAGGCTGATCTTGCCCGCCTCGTCGATGCCGATGATCTTGACGCGGACGGTCTGCCCCTCGGTCAGATGGGCGCGGATGTCGCTGACGTATGTATTTGCGATCTCGGAAATGTGCACCATTCCCGTGCGGTTCTCCGGCAGCGTGATGAACGCGCCGAATTTTGTGATTGACTTGACTTTGCCTTCCAGTACTGCGCCGACAGTAAACTCCATATATCCCCTGCTGTCCTCCGTATCAGTTTCCGCTGTCGATAAAGACCATTTCGCCGTCCTCGACGAGATTCAGACGTTCTCTTGCAATCTCCTTGATCGCCTCGTCGGTGTCCATCGCAGCGATGTCCTCCTCAAGCTCAAGGTTTGCCTGCTGCGCGTCGGCGACCTCGTCCGTGAGCCGATCGCGCTCCTCTGCCAGCGCGCTGATCTGCGGCTGCAATATCATGATCGTGGCGAAGGCGTAGACCATCAGTCCCAGGATCAACAGCTTTGTAATGAGTGACGATTTGCGCAAGCGCATCGTTTGTTCCCCCTAATGCGGCTGCCCGCAAATGCTTTTGTCTTTTTATTGTAACCGATTTTTCTACAGAAGAAAAGATGTTTTTCGTAAAATTTTTCAAAAACAACAAAAATTTCTTTCCAAGCCGACCCGCCGCCCGCAGCGGCCACGACAGAATTTCCCAGAATTTTCCAAATACCGGCAGCAGGAGCCGGCTGAGCGTCAGAAAATAGAGCGCCGACCCCGTCAGGCTGCCGACCAGCATGGAAACGCGGAACTGCCCGTCCCCGAAGCGCAGCGCAAACAGCAGGTTCCCCTCCAGCCAGCACAGGACGAACCAGAAATCCGCCAGCGGCGTCAGCCAGCGCAGGCTCCGCCGCAGCCCGCGCAGAAGATCATAGTGCAGGCCGCAGGCCAGTCCCATCAGGGCAGCCAGCAGAAAGCGGCTTCCCTGCAACCACAGCGGCTGCTCCAT
>CAKUMR010000394.1 GCA_934667865.1 uncultured Oscillospiraceae bacterium
TGATGTCCGTATTGCTGCCGAACAGGGCGCTGCCCCACAGAGCCAGATACTCGCCCGCGTGGATGTCGTGTCCGTCGAAGTCGGAATCCCGCGCCGCGTAGGTGATCTGCATGGTCTGCACGCCCTTCATGGCCTCCGTCATCGCCTCGACGTTCGTTTCCTCGTCAGCGTCGGGGTCGAAGGCAAGCATGGCCGAAACGCCCTGCGGGATGGTCTTGGAGGGGATCACGACGACCTTTTTCTCCGTCAGGGGGATAGTCTGCTCGGCCGCCATGATGATGTTCTTATTGTTCGGGAAAACGAAAACCGTTTCCGCCGGGGTCGCGTTGATCTTGACCAGAATGTCCTGCGTGGAGGGATTCATGGTCTGCCCGCCCTCGATGATCTGGTCCGCGCCCAGTTCCCGGAAGGCCGCCGCAAGGCCCTTGCCCGCGCAGACGGAAACCATGCCGAAGGGCTTCTCTGCCGGGGCGAAAGCGGGCTGTTCTTCCAGTTCTTTTTCGATCTTTTCCAGATCGTCCGTGCTGCGTGCCGTGCGGCCGGAGGCAAGATCGTCATACTGCATCCGCATATTCTCGATCTTCGCCAGCTCCAGCGTGCCGTACTTCTGCGACTCGGTCAGCGCCTGACCGGGAATGTCCGTGTGGACATGCACCTTGAAGGACTCGTCGTCCTCCCCGATGACGATGCTGTCGCCGATGGTGTTCAGATAAGCGCGCAGGGGCTCAAGATCGACATTCTCGCTCGCCTTGCGCATAATATAGACCGTATCGAAGGCGAAGGTAATGTCGCCGTCGCCCAGCTCGGCAAAGTCGGCCTGCTCCTTCACCTCTCCCGCAGGCGCATTGGGCTCGATCTCAACGCCGCGGTACACGGAGAGCATTGCCTCCAGCACATACAGCCAGCCCTTGCCGCCCGCGTCCACGACGCCCGCCTTTTCCAACACGGGGTTCTGATGGACGGTCTCGGCCAGCGCCTGCTCGGCGGAGGTCACCGCCGCCTGCAGAACGGCCTCAACATCCGCGCTTTCCGTGGCCAGCGCATCGGCTGCGGAAACGCGCGCGACGGTCAGAATAGTTCCCTCGGTGGGCTTCATGACGGCCTTGTAGGCCGCCTCCACGCCGCCGTTCAGCGCTGCCGCGAGCAGCACGCCGTCGCAGTCCTCCGCGCCCTTGAGGGTCTTGGAGATGCCGCGGAAGAGCAGCGACAGGATAACGCCGGAGTTGCCGCGCGCACCGCGCAGCATGGCCGAGGCGACCTTATCGGCAGCCTTGGTCAGGTTCAGCTCGCCCGCCTTGCGCAGCTCGTCGGCGGCCGCATTGAGGGTCATGCTCATGTTGGTGCCGGTATCGCCGTCCGGCACGGGGAATACGTTCAGCTCATTGATCTGCTGCTTGTGGTTTTCAACGGAGGCAGCCGCGCTGAGGATCATTTTCCGAAGGGTTGCCCCGTCGATGGTATTTCTCACTTGCGGTACACCTCTCAATCCGTCACGATGGAGTCGATCACAACATCGACATCGCGCACTTCTGTTTCTGTCTGCTTGGATACGATATAGCGTACCTCAGAGATGATGGACGTGCCCAGCGCGGGGATATTTACGCCCTGATCGATCATGATATGCAGCTCGATGGAAATCGAGCCGTCCTCGTTCGTGCGGACAAGCACGCC
>CAKUMR010000395.1 GCA_934667865.1 uncultured Oscillospiraceae bacterium
TAGATGGCTGCGGTCAGCCCTGCGGGCCCTGCGCCGATGACGACGATATCGTGCATACTACAGCCTCACAGTCTGCTTTTCCGCAAAGGCACGGATATTGGAGGGGTTCTCGATGCGCTGCACCTCCGTCTCGCCGTCCAGCACCAGAAGGGTAGGCGCCTGCCGCACGCCGTATCTGCGCGCGGTATCCGGATCGTCGTCCACGACGCACAGGTCATAGACAATCCCGGCGTCGGCAAGGAATTTCTTCGCCATCACGCACTTGGGGCAGGTCTTCGTGGTGAACAGAAGCAGACGGCCGGATTTCGCCTCCGGCTGCTCCGTCGCAGGCTGCTGCACGGGGGTATCCTCACCGAAGTGCCTGTGCAGGGAGCCGGTGATGTCGTAGACCTTGCGGTCCTTGTATTCCTGCGCCTTGCCATCGTTCCAGTTCTGCACGGGACGGTAGTAGCCGGTGATGCGGCTGTAGACCTCGGTCGGCTTGCCGCAGATTGGGCAGACCTTCTGCTCTCCGGAGAGATAGCCGTGCTCGGCGCAGACGGAATAGGTGGGAGAGAGCGTATAATAGGGCAGGCGGTAGTTCTCAGCGATCTTGCGCACCAGATTTGCAGCGGACTTCCAGTCCGGCAGCTTTTCGCCGAGGAAGGCGTGGAACACCGTGCCGGAGGTGTAGAGCGTCTGGAGTTTATCCTGAATGTCCAGCGCGGAGAAGATGTCCTCCGTGCAGCCAACGGGCAGGTGGGAGGAGTTGGTGTAGTAGGGCGTTTCGCCCTCCTTTGCCGCCGTGATGATGTCGGGGAAATCCTTCTTGTCGTGCTTGGCCAGACGGTAGGTCGTGGACTCGGCGGGTGTTGCCTCCAGATTGTACAGGTCGCCGTACTGCTCCTGATAGTCGGAGAGGCGCTCACGCATATGGTTCAGCACGTCCACGGTGAACTGCTGCGTTTCGGGGTGCGTCATGTCCTTGCGCAACCACTTGGCATTGAGGCCAACCTCGTTCATGCCGATCAGGCCAATGGTGGAGAAGTGGTTTTCAAAGGTGCCGAGATAGCGTCTTGTATAGGGATAGAGGCCCTCGTTCAGCAGGCGCGTGATGACGTCGCGCTTGATCTTCAGGGAGCGCGCGGAGATGTCCATCAGGTGATCCAGCCGCCTGTAGAATTCCTCCGGCGTGGCGGAGAGATAGGCAATTTTCGGCATATTGATCGTCACGACGCCGACGGAGCCGGTGGACTCGCCGCTTCCGAAGAAGCCGCCGGACTTCTTGCGCAGCTCGCGCAGATCTAGACGCAGGCGGCAGCACATGGAGCGGATGTCGCTGGGCTGCATATCGCTGTTGACGTAGTTGGAGAAATAGGGCGTGCCGTACTTGGCGGTCATCTCGAAGAGAAGGCGGTTGTTCTCTGTTTCCGACCAGTCGAAGTCCTTTGTGATGGAGTAGGTGGGGATGGGGTACTGGAAACCGCGGCCGTTGGCATCGCCCTCGATCATGACCTCGATGAAGGCCTTGTTGACCATGTCCATCTCTTTTTTGCAATCCTTATACTTGAAGGGCATCTCCTTGCCGCCGACAATGGCGGGCAGCTCCGCCAGATCGTCCGGGACGACCCAGTCGCGCGTGTTGTTGGAGAAGGGCGCCTGCGAACCCCAGCGA
>CAKUMR010000396.1 GCA_934667865.1 uncultured Oscillospiraceae bacterium
GATGTTATCCATACCGACAACGGACAGATCCTGCGGAATCTTTCGTCCGTCCGCCACCGCTTCCGAAAGAAAGCCGATTGCCAGCAGGTCATCCGAACAGACCACCGCGGTCATATCGGAAGCAGCCAGCTCCTGATAGGCTCTGCTGCCGCCGCTGTAACGCGCGTGGCCGTAGATCGCCAGCTCCCCGCAGAAGGCTGCATCATGATCGCGCAGCGCCGCACGGAAGCCCTGCAGCTTCGGATTCAGCGTATCATGCTCCAGCGATTCCGACACATAGGCAATGCGCCGGTGGCCCAGCTCCAGAAGGTGCTTCGCCGCCAGATAACCGCTTTCATAGGGCGGCGTCCCGACGGTGGAATACCGCTCAAAGGGCGGCAGACCGTGGCAGACAAAGGTGATCGGCAGGTCGATCCCGCCCAGCACCTTCAGCGCCGTTTTCACATTTTCCTGCGTAACGGTGAGGGGCGAGGGCACGATGATCGCGCCGTCGACATAGCCCGTCTTCATGCGCTGGTAGTGCTGAAGCTCCGTGCGGAAGTCGTTGTCCGCATCGCAGACAATGATGCTCTTGCCGTGCTCATTGAGGCAGTAGGCGATCTGCTTCAGAAGCTTTGCATAATAGGGGTACAGCAGGTCGCCGACGATGACCGCAATGGCGTCCGTGCTTCCCTTTTTCAGGTTGACGCCGGAGGCATTCGGAAGATAATTCATTTTTTCCGCCATTTCCAGAATCTCCCGGCGCTTTGCCTCGGACACCCGGATCTCCCGGTTGCCCAGAACCTTGGAAACAGTCGTCACGGAGGTGCCGACATTATTTGCAATATCCTTCAGTGTCGCTGCCATTTACATCACCTGATCAAACGTTAAACCATCTCTTGATTCTATTGTATCAGCGTGTCTTGCATTTGTCCATTCTTTTTCCTGCGCCATAGCGAATTTCAGCGTTTTCCATAAGCAGCGTGCTTTCTGTTTATGCAAAACGCCGGATGATCTTCCAGAGATTCCCTTGATGCTTTTCCGACTCTTTTCCGCATACTACAAGCAGAACCAAATCAATGAACGGAGGAGCGCAAATGGAAAACCATCGCGGAAGGAAGAGCCTCATCTTTCCCCGGCCGCCCGTGATTCTCGCCCACGCTTCCGTCGCGGGCAAAAAAGAGGCGCAGGGGCCGCTGCGCGACACCTTCGACCTGACCTCGCAGGATACCACCTTCGGCCAGAAAAGCTGGGAAAAGGCCGAAACGCAGATGCAGAAAACCGCGCTGCGCCTTGCGTTGGAAAAGGCCAAGCTGAAGGAAACCGACCTTGATGCTGCTTTCATGGGCGATCTGCTCAACCAGTGCATCGGCTCCAGCTTTTCCATGCGGAACAACGACGTGCCAACCTTCGGACTGTACGGCGCCTGCTCGACCATGGCCGAGAGTCTGCTGCTTGCCGGGATCTCCGTGAGCGGCGGCTTCTGCCGGAAGGCGCTCGCCCTGACCTCCTCGCACTTTGCCTCCTCGGAGCGCCAGTACCGCTTCCCGCTGGGCTACGGCGGGCAACGCACGCCCACGGCGCAGTGGACCGTCACGGGCGCGGGCTGCTGCATCGTAGGGCAGAACGCGCCGCACGGACCGTTCGTGCGTGCCGCGACCGTCGGCGCGGTCAC
>CAKUMR010000397.1 GCA_934667865.1 uncultured Oscillospiraceae bacterium
ATGCACGCGGATCTGATGCGTCCGTCCGGTTTCCAGACGGCAGCGCAGATGCGTGTACTGTCCGTAGCGTTCGATGACCTCCCAATGCGTCACCGCCGGGCGGCTGTTTTTCTCCGTCACAGCCATGCGCTTGCGGTCGCGCGGATCGCGCCCGATGGGTGCGCTGACCGTGCCGCTGTCCTCGCGGAAGCCGCCGCGCACGATGCACTCATAGGTGCGGCGCAGCGTGTGATCCTTGAGCTGGTCGGAGAGTCTCTGATGCGCAAAATCGTTCTTCGCGACGATCAGCAGGCCGCTCGTGTCCATGTCGATGCGGTGGACGATGCCGGGGCGCTTCTCCCCGTTGATGCCGGAGAGGCTGTCGCCGCAGTGGTGCAGCAGCGCGTTGACGAGCGTCCCATCCTCGTGCCCGGCCGCCGGATGCACCACCAGCCCCTTGGGCTTGTTCACGACCAGCACGTCCGCGTCCTCATAGACGACGTCGAGCGGGATGTCCTGCGGCCGGAGCTCCGTTTCCTGCACCGCCGGGATGATCACCTCATAGACCGCGCCGGGCGCGGTCTTTTCGTTTTTCTTCACGGGCACGCCGCCGCAGGTCGCAAGACCCTGCGCGATCAGCCGCTGTGCGGCCGAGCGCGTCAGCTCTGGCACGGTCTCGGACAGGAACACGTCCAGCCGCTGCCCGGCCGTTTCAGCTCTCAGCTCCATCTTTCTTTTTCTGCCGGTCGAAGAACAGCAGATAGATCACCAGCAGGACGCAGCCCGTCGTGATAAAGCAGTCGGCCACGTTGAACACCGGGAATTCGACAAAATCAAGCTGGATCATGTCCGTCACCCGGCCGAAGCGCAGGCGGTCGATCATGTTGCCGATGCCGCCGCCGGCGATGGCCGCGAGGCAGAGCAGTTCAAACTTCTTCGTCAGCCACTTTTTCCAGACGGCGACGACCAGCAGCACCAGAAACGCCGCCATCACGAGGGTAAAAAGCCACATCTGGCCGCCCAGCATCCCCCATGCGCCGCCGGTATTTTCAATATGTGTGATGCTGAAGATGCCGAGGATGCTCTTGCCCTGCGCGTGCAGGGGAATGTTCTGCACCGTCAGCCATTTGGTCCACTGGTCGAGTCCGACCACCGCCGCCGCGAGCGCGGCCATGATTACATAAAACATAGCAGATCCTTTCTCAGGCCCGGAATTTCTGACTCTGCGCAACCGCCAGCTTGTCGCAGCGATTGTTTTTTTCGTTCTCCGCGTGACCCTTGACCCAGTGCCACGTGACCTCGTGCGTTTTGAGAAGCGGCAGGAGCTTTTCCCACAGATCAACGTTCAGCGCGGGCTTTTTGTCCGACTTGACCCAGCCCTTCGCCTTCCACGCATAGACCCAGCGCTTCATCACCGCGTCGGCCACGTATTTGGAATCCGTATACAATTCCACATGGCAGGGCTCCTTGAGCGCGCTCAGCGCCAAGATGACCGCCGTCAGCTCCATGCGGTTGTTCGTCGTCTGCGCCTCGCCGCCGGAGAGCTCCTTCTCCACACCGTTCCACTCCAGAATGGCGCCCCAACCGCCGGGACCGGGATTGCCGGAGCAGGCGCCGTCGGTATAGATCGTGACCGTTCTCATTCGTCCATCTTCAAGACCGCCATGAACGC
>CAKUMR010000398.1 GCA_934667865.1 uncultured Oscillospiraceae bacterium
TGCCCCGTGGTCGGTCAGGTCGGAATGCTGCACGCGGCGGTGGACGTCAGCCGGGTGGACTGCAAGGCCGGCGACCCGGCATGGGGCGCTTCGGCTTCCTGCCGGAGGACGTGGAGGGAATCCTGCGCCTGTACCGCGAGGAGAAGCACATCGCTATCAGCGGCATTTACACGCATTTTGACTGCGCGTTCAACAACGAAGCGCGCACGCGCGCGGAGTTTGCGGCCTTTCAGGGAGCTGTGCAGAAAATCCGTGCCGCCGGGTACGAAACCGGCATGGTGCATTGCTGTAATTCCTCGGCGTTCCTGCGCTTTCCAGAGATGCACTGCGACGCGGTGCGGCTCGGCTCCGCCATTCTGGGACGGATGCCCTTCCAGACGGGGCTGCGGCCGGTGGGCTATGTGGAGGCGCAGATCGACACCGTCCGCGTCCTGCCAAAGGGGCATACCACGGGCTATGGCGCAATCTGGAAGGCGAAGAAGGATACCCGCGTTGCCATCGTCCCTGTGGGCTGGTATAACGGCTTCGGCGTCAGCGCACAGAGCGGCGTGACGCGCGCGCGCGACTGCATCCATCTGATCCTGTCGGGACTGCGCGGCCTTCTGCGCCGCAGGCGCCTGACGGTGCAGATCGGCGGAAAACACTGCCCCGTGGTCGGTCAGGTCGGAATGCTGCACGCGGCGGTGGACGTCAGCCGGGTGGACTGCAAGGCCGGCGACCCCGCCGTGCTTTCCGTCAGTCCGCTGCACGTCAAGGGAATGAAGATCCAATACAGATGATATGGAAATTGAATTTGAAAAATTGCAGGCCGTGCTGGACAACCCGAAAAATAAGACGGCCAAAAAGTACCTGACGGCTCTTTCTGAAGAGCTCCGCCGGGAGGATCCGGCGCGCTGGGCGGAGCTCACGAAGAAGGCGTATACACAGGAACCCTGCAAGACGCTCGCGCAGCGCTTCCGCCGCGCCCGGACGCTGTGCATTGCTGCGCTGGTGCTGGCAGCTGCGGTGGTGATCGCGGCGTATCTTCTGGGGGATTTTGGCTCGGCCATATTGGTCGGCTGGGGGGAGCGGTATCTGCTTTCCGGCGCGGTCGTGCTGGCAATGAGTCTGCTTGTGCTGGCCGGCTTATACAGTGGACGTACCCGTGACCTTTTACTGGCAGCCGCACTGCTGGAGAAAAACAGAGAAAACGAAGGGAGATGCTGAACCTATGGAGAAAGTCAAGAAGAATTTCGGCTTTGGCTGTATGCGCCTGCCGATGAAAGACGGTGAAGTAGACAGGGAAGAAACCTGCCGCATGGTAGATGCCTTCCTGGAAAGCGGTTTCAACTATTTCGACACGGCACGCGGCTATCTTGACGGCAAAAGTGAATTGGCGCTGAGAGATTGTCTTACCGGCCGCTATCCGCGCGATCGCTATCTTCTGACGAATAAGCTGACGAACTCCTTCTTTCAAAAACAGGAGGACATCCGTCCTTTCCTTGAGAGCCAACTGGAAGCCTGCGGTGTGGCGTATTTTGATTTTTACCTGATGCACGCGCAGAATGCGGAGGTTTTTAAGTATTTTAAGGAGTGCCGCGCCTACGAAACAGCCTTCGAGATGAAGGCGGAGGGCAAGATTCGCCATGTCGGGCTCTCCTTTCACGAC
>CAKUMR010000399.1 GCA_934667865.1 uncultured Oscillospiraceae bacterium
GAGTATGCACCATCAAGAAAACGACCGAGAGGCTGGCCCCTCCCGTAACACAAGAAAGGATGTTCCCCATGAAAAAGAAAAACCTGCTCGCGCTGGTTCTGGCGCTCGCACTGATGCTCACACTGGCCGCCTGCGGCTCCAAAAATTCCGAGACGCCCGCCAACGCGCTGGAAAAGATCAAGGCCGACGGCGTGCTGACCGTCGTCACCAGCCCGGACTTCAGCCCGATGGAATTCATCGATTCGTCCAAGGACGGTCAGGAGCAATACGTCGGCTTCGACATCTCGCTGGCCAAGTACATTGCCGATTACATCGGTGTGAGCCTTGTCATTGACCCGATGAACTTCGATGCCTGCGAGACCGCCGTCTCCACCGGCTCTGCCAAGATGGGCATCTCCGGCTTCTCCTGGACGGAAAAGCGTGCAGAAAACTGCGAAATGTCCGACTACTACTATGCAGGCGACAATGAGACCGAGCAGATGCTCGTCATCCGCAAGGACGATGCCGCAAAGTACTCCAAGCCCGAGGATTTTGCCGGTCAGGATGTCGGTGCGCAGATTTCCTCCCTGCAGCTCCAGCTTGTCGAGGAGCAGCTCACGGATTCGACCGCCGTGCCCATCGGTGACATCACCGTCGGCGTGATGGAGCTGAAGTCCGGCAACATCGAAGCGCTGGCCGTCGCAAAGGGCAACGGCGAGATGATCGTCGATGCCAACCCGGAGCTTGTCATCTGCGATTGGCAGTTCACGGTCGATCCCAAGTACGTCGGCAACGTGGTCATGATGCCCAAGGGCGAAACCGAGCTGCTGGCTGTCGTCAACGAAGCGCTGGCCAAGGCCGCGTCCGAAGGACTGTATGCGCAGTGGTATGAAGCCGCCGTGGAGCTGGGCAAGAGCGAAAACGCCAAGGAGCTTACGCTCGATTGATTTGAGTTGATAAGATGCGCCGCCTGTGCCGGATACCCCGCCGTATCCGGCACTGCGCGCGCCGAACGGAGGAAGCATGAAATTTATCGATTTTGAAAAGCTGGCCGCCCTGTTTCTGGAATACTGGGACAAATTCCTCGGCACGGGTCTGGAATACACCCTCGCGTTGGCTGCCGTCACGGTCGGCGTCGGTACGGTCTTTGCGGCGCTGCTGGCGCTGATGAAAATGTCCAAGATCCCGCCGCTGCGCTGGCTCTCCAATATTTATATTGAGATCATTCGCGGCACGCCCATGCTCTTGCAGCTTTATTTCTTCTATTTCGGTCTGCCCATGCTCATTCCCGCGCTGCAAAAGCAGAAGTTCTTCTGCGTTGCGGTCGCGCTGGTCTGCAACAGCGCCGCCTATGTCGCGGAGGTCATCCGTTCGGGCATTCAGGCCGTCGATCCCGGCCAGCGTGAGGCCTCGCTCAGTCTGGGCTTCAGCGAGACGAAAACGATGTGGTTCGTAGTCATCCCGCAGGCGATCAAGAACATTCTGCCCGCGCTCGGCAACGAGTTTATCATGATTATCAAGGACACCTCGCTGGCCTCGACCTTCTTCGTCGGCGATCTGATGACGCAGTACCTCGTGGTCAAGGGCGCGACGATGCGTCCGATCGAGCCGCTGGTCATCGTGGGCGTGATCTATTTCCTCATGACCTTCACGC
>CAKUMR010000400.1 GCA_934667865.1 uncultured Oscillospiraceae bacterium
CCGCACAACGTGCTGAACGCCAAGAACCACGAGCGCGAGGCGGAGATCGTTGCGCAGGCCGGCAAGCTGGGTGCGGTGACGATCTCCACCAATATGGCAGGCCGCGGTACGGACATCATGCTGGGCGGCAACGCGGAATATCTGGCGCTGTCCGAGCTGCGGAAAAAGGAGATCCCGGAGGAGCTGATCGCCGAGGCGAATTCCTACGCCGAAACCGAGGATCCCGAAATTCTCGCCGTGCGCGAGCAGTTCAAGGAATCCCTTGCCCGCCACAAGGCGGAGATCGAGAAGGAAGCCGAGCAGGTACGTGCAGCAGGCGGCCTGTTCATCGTCGGCACCGAGCGCCACGAGTCGCGCCGTATCGACAACCAGCTCCGCGGCCGCGCCGGCCGTCAAGGGGATCCCGGCGAAACGCGCTTCTTCCTCTCTTTGGAGGACGACGTGATGCGTCTGTTCGGCTCCGAGCGCGTGATGAGCATGATGAACAGCCTCGGCATCGACGAGGACACGCCCATCGACGCCAAGATCCTCTCCGGCGCGATCGAAAACGCGCAGAAGACCGTCGAGAGCCGCAACTTCCAGATCCGTAAGAACGTGCTGGAGTACGACAATGTCATGAACACCCAGCGCAGCGTCATCTATGAGCAGCGTCAGAAGGTGCTCGACGGAGAGGATCTTTCCTCGACCATCAACGGCATGATGAAATACGTTATCGACAGCGAGGTTGAGGACCTTTTCGGTGCGGAGGAGCATCTGGACACACCGGAGCAGTTTGACCCGCTGCGCGCGAAGTTTGAGGGAATCTATTTTGCAAAGGGCGCCTTCTGCCCGGATGCGTCCGTGAGCAAGGAGGGCGTCAAGCAGACACTGGAGACCCTCTTCCACGAAACCTATGCCAAGCGCGAGGAGGAGTTCGGCACGGAGCGGATGCGCGAGATTGAGCGCATCATCCTGCTGCGCGTGGTCGACGAATACTGGATGGATCAGATCGACGCCATGGACGACCTCAAGCAGGGCATCCGCCTGCGCGCCTACGGTCAGACCGACCCGGTCGTGGCATACAAGCGCGAGGGCTACGCCATGTTCGATGGCATGATCAACGCCATCCGTGAGGAAACGGTGCGCCGCCTCTTCCTCTTCCGCCTGCGCACGCAGGAGGATGTCAAGCGCAAGCAGGTCGCCACTATTGTCGCCACGGGCGGCGGCGGGGACAAAACCGTGAAGAAGCAGCCGGTCAAAAGAATCAAGATCGGCGCGAACGACCCCTGCCCCTGTGGAAGCGGCAAGAAATACAAGTACTGCTGCCGGGATAAGGATGAAGCAAAACGATGAGTTTTTATGTTAACCACAGAGGGACGCTGGAATACCTGACCTCCGATCTGCTGCGCGGAACGGCGCACTGCTTCTCGACCCGCTTCGGCGGTGTGAGTGAGGGTGCGCTGGAAAGCCTGAATCTGGGCGTCCACCGCGGCGACCGCCCCAGAAACGTCTGGGAAAACTACCGCCAGCTGGGCGAAGCGGTGGGCTTCACCCCGAAGCAGACGGTGTTCACCAAGCAGGTCCATTCCGCCGTGGTCCGCAGAGTCGGCTGCGAGGAATGTGGGCGGGGACTGGTTCTGCCGG
>CAKUMR010000401.1 GCA_934667865.1 uncultured Oscillospiraceae bacterium
TCCGGAGATCGCGGAGATGCTGGAAGAGAAGGTGCGCGATAATCTGGCGCAGCTCCAGAACAGCCGCTCCAGAACGGCTGCGAAGCCGGCCGGCAAGGCGGTAGACGTTTCCGCGGACGACTTCGATGAAGGTTGAGTCCATCGAGGAAACACGTTCGCCGCAGGGCAAGCTGCGCCTGTGCTTTGACAACGGGACGAGTATGCTGGTGTTTCCGGCGGTCATCACGGAGCTGAGTCTCTATCCGGGAGTGGAAATCCCGGAGGCCGCCATGGAATCCCTGCGCGACACCTGCGGAGAAGCCTCCGCGCGGGAGCGCGCAGTGCGTATCATCTCCGCCGCGCCGGTGTCCAGACGTGAGCTGCAAAGCCGTCTGGTGCGCAAGGGCGAAACGGAGGAGCACGCGCAGCAGGCCGTGCAATGGCTGGACGAACTGCACCTGCTGGACGATGCCGAGGTCGCCGCGCAGATCGTGCGCTCCGGCGCGGCCAAGGGCTATGGTGCGGCGCGCATCCGCCAGATGCTCTATGAAAAGAAAATCCCGCGCGAACTGTGGGACGATGCGCTCTCTCAGCTCCCGCCGCAGGGGAACGCCATAGACGAGTTTTTGCAGCGGCGTTTCCGCGGCGTAAAGCCGGATCAAAAAGAACTCAAGCGCGCAACCGATGCGCTTCTGCGGCGCGGCCATTCGTGGCGCGACATCCGCAGCGCCTTGGAGCGCTACGCTCCGGAGGAAGAATTTCCGGAGGAATGACAGAAAGGAAGGAAGTTACGGCGCCTATGGGTAAACGGATCGGAATGATCTCACTGGGCTGTGCCAAAAATCAGGTCAATGCGGAGCAGATGCTCTACCTTCTGCGGGAGGCGGGATATGAGATCCTCTCCGGCGTGGAGGGCGCGGATCTGGTCATCATCAATACCTGCGGCTTCATTGATTCCGCCAAGAGCGAGGCCATCGACAACATTCTGGCGATGGGCGCGTTGAAGCAGGAGGGTGTGATCGGGAAAATTCTGGTGACGGGCTGCCTGTCCCAGCGGTATCAGCAGGAGATCATGAATGAACTGCCGGAGGTGGACGGCGTGCTCGGCACGGGCAGCTACGGCGACATTGTGCAGACGGCGGAGAAACTCCTGTCCGGCGAAACGGTCGTCGAGTTCGGCAGCATCGACGCGCCGATCGACGAGGTCGGACGGATTCTGACGACACCGGAGCACTATGCGTTCCTCAAGATCGCGGAGGGCTGCAACAACCGCTGCGCCTTCTGCGTGATCCCGTATCTGCGCGGAAAGTACCGCAGCCGCAGCATGGACGACTGCCTCTACGAGGCGCGGACGCTGGCAGAGGAGGGTGTCAAGGAGCTGATCGTCGTGGCGCAGGACACCAGCCGTTACGGCGTCGATCTCTACGGCAAGCGGATGCTGCCGGAGCTTCTGCGGGAGCTGTGCAAGATCGAAAAGCTCCACTGGATTCGCGTCCACTATCTCTATCCCGACGCCATCACGGATGAGCTGATCGACGTGATTGCGCAGGAGCCGAAGATCGTCAAGTATTTTGACATTCCCATCCAGCACGTCAACGACGCCATTCTGAAGCGTATGAACCGCCGCGGCACCCGCGCGG
>CAKUMR010000402.1 GCA_934667865.1 uncultured Oscillospiraceae bacterium
CATCAGGTCGGCCTCTTCACAGAGGCCGAAGGCAAGACCGGTCGTGAGCACACACTGCGTGCGCTTGTTCTCCGCCTCGTACATACGCAGGACGAGCGCGTCGGAGTCTTCGGCCTTTTTCATGGTCTCGAGCACAATGTTCGGCGCAGAGAACCGGAACAGCGAGAACTCGGATGGCAGGCTGCCCGTCTGCGCGGGGACAAACGCCGCCTGTGCAGGATAGTTGAACGCATAGCCGTGCTCGCGGACACGGCCTTCCGTCAGGTCGCCGCCGTGCGGATAGAGCGCGTAGGCGAAGCGGTGCTGCCCGATGTCCGCGTTCTTGTCGGGATAGGTGCTGCATTTCAGAAGCGACAGATTCAAACTGCTGCGCGAAGCGTCGTAGCCGTATTTGCAGTCGGTCAGGAGCGCAAGGCCGAAGCCGCCGTCTGAAAGATCGGCGTACTTGTGACCGCAGACCTCAAAGCGCGCGAAATCCCAGAGCGTGTTTTTGTGGACGGGGCGCTGAATGTGGCCGAACTGGATGTCGTAGGACGCATATTTTGCGTTGACCTCCACCGGGTGCTCCGCTTTGACGAAAAGATTGTGCTCATGCCAGTCGATTTCGTAGTCAAAGCGTAGCTCAGCGGAACCGGCGTAGGCCGTGATACAGGTGCGCAGGAAGGAGCTGCGGAAGCGGCGCTCGACGCACAGCACGCCGCGCACCGGACCGGATTCCAGAACCGTTACGCTTGTGACCTCGTCGATCTCGTGCGATTTTTCGCGGTAGTAGGCCTGCACGTTCCAGTTGTCGTCCGTGCGTGCGACATCGTCATAGGCGACGATGCGACCGGCTGCGCTGCCGGTGGGCAGCGTTTCGCGGCCTGCGGCCTTGCTGTAAAGAGAGGTGATGTGCATTTTTTCATCGAAAACGGCGCGGAGCTGCGTCGTTTCGAGCAGCCGCTCGGAGACCTTTACTGCCGTCTGCACCGGCTGCGCGGGTACGATGCGGAAGGCTTTCCAGCCCTTCGGCGGGACATTCGGCGCAATAAAGACGGTTTTGCCGTCGTGCGTCGGCTGGCAGGGAATGTAGGTGCCGTCGGCGTCGGCGAGGCCGGACAGCACGCCGTCGAAGATCACGGCGGGACTGCGCGGGAAACTCAGCGTGTTGTACACGACGACGGAATCCTGCTCGAGATGTATGGCCGCGCCGAGCGCGCGCATGGCATCGTCGCGCATGGCCGCGCCCTCAGAGAGGATCCGGTCGTAATGCGCCTGCGCGTCCTCGTAGACCTTTGCGATGGACGAGCCGGGCAGCACGTCATGGAACTGATTCAGGAGAATGAGCTTCCAGTTGGCGTTCAGCCGCTCTGTGGGGTAGGGCTTGCCGGTCAGGCACAGGGCGAGGGAGCAGAGATTTTCCGCATCGTGATAGAGCTGCTCGCTGCGTCGGTTGTTCTTCTTTGTTTTGGCCTGCGAGGTGTAGGTGCCGCGGTGGAATTCCAGATACATTTCTCCGTCCCACTCCGGCAGATGCGGGTGCGCGGAGACCGTCGCCTCCAGATGACGGAAATAGTCCAGCACCTTGGCGATCCTGACGGTCGGGCAGCCGGGAATACCTGCGGCAAAGC
>CAKUMR010000403.1 GCA_934667865.1 uncultured Oscillospiraceae bacterium
CTTTTACCGTGTGGACAAGGCGCGCTCCCGCGCGGCGGGCGGCGCAGGGCTTGGTCTATCCATCGTCCACGACATGGTGCAGCGCAACTACGGCACCATCGGCGCGTTCGCACGCGAGGGCGGCGGAACGCGCTTTGAGGTCACGTTCCCCAGCTTTGATACGGAGGAGGAGATCGAATGAAACGGCTCTTGCCTTTGCTGCTTGCGGCGCTGCTGCTTTTGTCCGCCTGCTCCGGCGGCCCTGAGCCGGTGCCCGATCAGACCTTTGACTTCTATTACCGGGCGCCGCAGGACGCAGATGTGCTGCTGGCAGCGGAAACGGTGTCCGTAGATGCGGTGCAGCTTTCCATACAGGAGCTTCTTGCCCGCTACCTGCAAGGTCCGAAGGACAAGCGCCTGCGGCGCACCGTGCCGCTTGAATGGCAGCTGGAAAGCGCCTATCTGGACGCGGACACGGCGGTGCTGATTTTTTCCGACACGGAAAGTGACCGCCCCGCGGTGGAAATTTCAGTCGCGCGCGCGGCGATCGCAAGGACGCTCTTGCAGCTGGATGCAATTCAGAAGGTGAGCATCACCATAAGCGGTCAGGAGAATTCCGTCACGCTCACGCAGAAGGATATTCTGTTTGACGATACGACCCTGCAAACGCAGCAGGAGGAGATCATTCTCTATGTTCCGGATGATTCCGGCCGCTATCTGCGCCGCGAAACCGTGCTGGTCGAGGCGATGGACGCCGCGCAAAAGCCGGAGTACATCCTGCGGCAACTCCTGCTGGCAGAGAACAACGGCGGCGTGATCCCGCCGGCGACGGTGCTTCTGAGCGTCAGCGTGGAAAACGGCGTCTGCACGGTCGATCTTTCTTCTCAGTTTGTCTACGGCTTGGACGGCGGCTTCGCGGCAACGCGGCTGGCGGTCTATGCAATCGTCAATTCTCTGACGGAGCTGCCGGAGATTCGGACCGTAGACCTGTGGGTGTCCGGCGCGCCGCTGGAGCGGCTCGGCCTTCTCACGCTATCCGAGAGCCTGCGACGCGACGAAACGATCATCCGCCCGCAGGACGACAGCGAACTGCTGGATGTGACGATCTATCCTGCGGTAGAGGATGGCGGCCTGCTGGTTCCGATCGGATGCTTGCTCTCGGATGCGGCGGAAACGCCGGTCGCGCAGCGCGTGCTGGAAGCGCTGTTTGCCTTTGACGGCTCGAACGGCATCCGGAGCTTTGTTCCCGCAGGCACGAAGCTGCTCTCGCTCAAGATCGAAAACGGTGTCTGCGTCGCCGACCTCACGCGCGAATTTCTGGACGGCTGCAAAACGCAGATGCAGGAGCGCCTTGCGGTGCGCTCCGTGATCGCAACGCTGACCTCCCTGGATGAGATCCAGTCGGTGGAGCTGCTGGTCGAGGGCATAGAGCCGGTGTTCCAGAGTACGGAGCTGAATCAGGTCGGGCGGCCGCTTCCGTCGTGGTTTGCCGAATAATTTTCCGCCCCGCGCCAGTTTCGACAAAGAAAACCATATCGTAAATCTATAATGGACACATACGAAAGTATGTCAGGCTGTCAAAAAACCGTCTGGCTGAACGTTTCGGAGGGAAGGAAAGAGTGAAAGG
>CAKUMR010000404.1 GCA_934667865.1 uncultured Oscillospiraceae bacterium
ACTTCAATCATCACCGCGGCACAGGGATTCTCCCGGAGCAGCCGTTCCAGCCCGTCGGCATCGCCGACCTCCGCATAGAGAAAACCGCCGGGCAGCGGCTGGAACAGCTCGTGATAGTGATCCTGCCCCGTCGCGGCCAGCATGGCGATGGTGCGGCCGTGGAAGCTCTGCTTCAGGGTGATGATGTTATAATATTCCGCTCCCTTGTGTGTGCAGCCCCACTTCCGTGCGGCCTTGACCGCACATTCGTTGGCCTCTGCACCGGAGTTGGAGAAAAAGACCTTTGACATTCCGGTGCGCTCGCAGAGCATCTGCGCCAATTGCGCGACGGGCGCGCAATAAAACAGATTGGAGGTGTGCTGTACCATGGCAAGCTGCCGCGTGACGGCACATTGCCACTGCTCGTCGCCAAGCCCGAAAATATTGACAGCGATACCGCTGCCCAGATCGATGTATTCGCGGCCGTCCGCGCCGTAAACCGTGGAACCCTTGCCGCCGGTGATCTCCAGCGGGAAACGGTTGTAGGTGTGCGCGACGTACTGCCGGTCAAGCTGCTGGGTCGTCATGAAAATGCCTCCGTTATGTAGCCCCGCACCGCGGGGGGATTGGTTTCATTATAGCCGATTGCCCTTGACGGGTCAAGTCCCCAATGGGCGGACAAAGAAATTGTAATAGAAAGGGATGTCCATCTGCGTGATGTGGCGCAGACGCAGGGAAAGCTCCGCACAGCGGTTGCGGAATTCGTCGGTCGTCTGCGTTTTGCGGTAGGATTCCAGTGCGGTAAAGGCGGTGTCGATCTCGTCGAGCTCCTCGTGGCTCAGCAGCGCGCTGAGGAGCTTTGCGTGCCGGTCCCATTCGCTTTTTGCGCGCTCTGCCTGCGCTGCCGCGGCGGAGAAATCCTCTTCGTCAAAGGCGGAGAGCGCGTGTTCCAGCGCGTCCGCGGTTTCCCGTGTGCAGGAGGAGATCACGGCGGTGCTGAGAATACAGGCGGTCAGCAGAACGGCGAGCAAGCCAACGCCGATATAGAGATATTTCACCGTACATCCTCCCTCCGTACCAGATAGATTTTTCCGGCTGCGTCCACGGTCAGAAGCAGTGTGCCGCGGATGGTGCAATTCCTTTTTTTCAGCTCGGCGTCCAGCCACTGCCGGTCCCTCTTCGCGACGGGAAGATTCTTTTCCAGCAGCTTGCCGGCAGAAATCAGCGTCACGGGGAGTTCCGTCTCCTTGGCCTGAATCCCGGCATCCTTGGCATTGGCCGGGCGATCTTTTGCGTAGAGCAGGGTGGAGAGCTGGCCGTTCGTTTCCAGTATGGCGTATTTTACTTCGGTCAGGTCAAAGATGTCCTTTTCCCGCAGATGCATGGTCAGCTCGTCCAGATTGACCCGTGTTTTCTGTAAATTTTTCTCGAGAATTTTTCCGTTTTCCATCAGGATAACGGGTTTACCGCAAAAAAATGTCCGAACGTGGATGCAGCGCAGTGACAGCACTGCGAGAATAAGCTCCAAGCCGAGAATGACCAGAATCGGCACGAGGCCGCTGAGAAGGGGAATGGCGGTGTCCTGCATGGGAATGGCGGCCAGATTCGCGATCAGCATGGTCACG
>CAKUMR010000405.1 GCA_934667865.1 uncultured Oscillospiraceae bacterium
GCATATCAGGGGAATATTGAAAAGGTCGCACTGACCACGCGTGCCTACATTGCTCTGACGAAGGATGGCGCAGTCGTTTATTCCGGCTTCCAGAAGGATAACGCACTTGTGCGCATTCCCGAAGAGCTTTCTTCCGGTGTCGTCGATATCGCAGCGACCAGCAATGCGGTTGCTGCGGTGAAGGAAGATGGCACGGTCGTCGTTTGGGGCAACTGCACCAACGGTGAGAACAATGTTCCCGAGTTCGAAAGCAAGCCTGTCGAACTTTATGGCGGCCGCTATCACTTTACTGCGTTGATGGACGACGGCGAAGTCATTTCCTGGGGTGATAACACCCACGGTCAGGCTGACGTTCCGGCTTCTGTCAATGACTATGAGATTGAGACCGTTTTTGCCGGTTTCTATCAGAATTATGCGATCACCACTGACGGCAAGATCGAGACTTGGGGCCTGAAGGGCTACATTTGCGGCACGGATGACCTTGGTCGTGATGTCCTGAATCGTATCATCAATGGTGGTAAGGTTACGATGACCGTCGGCGCAATCGCAGTTATCATCGAACTGATCATCGGCATCATTCTCGGCGGTTTGGCCGGTTACTTTGGCGGTTGGATCGACAATATCATCATGCGTATTTCCGAGATCGTCGGAGGTCTGCCGTTCCTGCCGTTTGCCATGATCCTTTCAGCGATCATCGGCACGCGTATCTCACAGGAGCAGCGTATGTACCTGATTATGGTGGTTCTCGGTGTCCTGTCGTGGCCGAGCATTTGTCACCTGATCCGTGCACAGATTTTCTCGCAGCGCGAGCAGGAGTATGTCACTGCAGCACAGGCGCTTGGTGTTCGTGAAAAGAGCATCATCTTCCGCCACATTATCCCGAATGTCATGAGCTTGATCCTTGTCAACGCGACCTTGAGCTTTGCAACCTGCATGCTGACGGAGTCCAGCCTTTCTTACATGGGCTTCGGCATCGCGCTTCCCACGCCGACGTGGGGCAATATGCTCACGGGTGCGAACAACTCCATCGTCATTCAGCAGTACTGGTGGCGTTGGGTATTCCCGGCGGCGATCTTCGGCGTCTGCACGATCTGCATCAACCTCATTGGTGATGCACTGCGTGATGCAGTCGATCCCAAGTCGGCAGAGCGTTAAGGAGGGGTTTTTATGGCATTGCTTGAACTGAAAAATCTGAAAACCTTCTTTGAGACGAAGCGCGGCACCGTCAAGGCGGTCAACGGCGTGAGCTACTCCCTCGAGGCCGGGCAGGTGCTCGGCGTCGTGGGTGAGTCCGGCTCCGGCAAGAGCGTTTCGGCCATGAGCATCCTCCGCCTGCTCGATGGCAACGGCTATATCGACTCCGGCGAGATCCTGTTCAACGGTCAGGATCTGACCAAGCTCTCGATCAACGACATGTATAAGATCCGCGGCAATGAGATCTCCGTGATCTTCCAAGAGCCGATGACCAGCTTGAACCCCGTCTTTACGGTCAGCAAGCAGATTTCTGAGCCGCTGATGATCCATCAGGGCATGACAAAGCGTCAGGCGGCCAAGAAAGCGATTGAGCTTCTCTCCAATGTGAAGATTCCGAATCCTGAAGT
>CAKUMR010000406.1 GCA_934667865.1 uncultured Oscillospiraceae bacterium
TAATAACCGGGAAGAAGGAGGTGGTTCCATGCGGGAAGAAAGACCGATCGCCGTGTTTGATTCCGGCCTCGGCGGCATCAGCGTGCTGCGTGAGCTGGTCCGGCAGATGCCGCAGGAAAACTATCTCTATTTCGGTGATTCCCTGCATGCGCCCTATGGATCGCGTCCGACGCAGGAGATCCGTGACCTGACCTTTGCCGCCGCAGAGCGCTTGTTTGCACAGGACGTGAAGGCGCTGGTCATCGCCTGCAATACCGCGACCTCCGCGGCGGTGGACGAGCTGCGCGCCGCCTATTCCGACCGGATCATCATCGGCATCGAACCTGCGCTGAAGTTGGCGGTGTCGCGGCATCCGGGCGGCAGAATTCTGGTCATGGCGACCGAGGCGACGCTGCGGGAGAAAAAATTTTCCCTCTTGATGGAGCATTTCGGCGCAGACTGCGAGATCCTCAAGTGTCCCTGCCCGGAGCTGGTGGAGTTTGTCGAGCGCGGCGAGCTGACCGGCCCTGCGGTGGAAGCCAGCCTGCGGGCGTATCTGAAAGACTGCACGGCGATGCCGCCGGATGCAGCCGTCCTCGGCTGCACACACTATCCCTTTCTGCGTCCGCTTATCCGCAGGGTGCTGGGGCCGCAGACCGAGCTTCTCGACGGCGCGGACGGCACGGCGCGTGAAACACGCCGACGCCTGCGCGAGGCGGGACTTCTGCGCGAAGCGGGCGAGGGAAGCGTGCAATTGACGAACAGCCTCGGCACCGCGGAGATTTTGATGCGTTCGGAGGCTCTCCTGAGCGCAGAAACGTTGGACGGAATCTGACGCTTTAATTTTGAAGAAATGTTTCTGCTGCCGCCGCAGACCGTCGGAAAGCTCCGCCGGTCTGCGTTTTTTCTGCAAAAATCGGGTCGACCGTCCGAAACCGTCCGAATCTTTTTCTGGCGCTTGCCGTGCTTTCGTGCTTCAATGGAAGCGTGGAGGTATGTAAAATGGAAAAAAGATTCGGAATCCGCTATCTGCGCGACGTGGGCGTGGTCTACTATGATCGATTGGAGAAACAGGCGGCAGACGGCCGCAGCCTCTATGGCGTCCGCGTTACACTGCACGGCGCGGCCGGGGAGGAATCAGAATCCTGCTACTGCGCAGAGAGCGAGGAGGCAATCGACCGCCTGCTGGAGTGCCTGCGATGCGGCGGCGTGACCCCGTGTACACTGCTGGAGATCGTTGATGAACAGGTTTTTTGAAAAAAGGATGGACATTTTCCGCGGCATTTGTTAGAATAGAAGCAATTGAGTAGTAAAGGAGCGCCTGTCATGAAGTGTCCGTATTGTGGCTATCAGGAAAGCAAGGTCGTCGATTCCCGCCATTCCGAAGATGGCGTGAGCATTCGCCGCCGCCGGGAGTGTTTGTCCTGCCAAAAGCGGTTTACGACGTATGAGACCGTCGAGAGCCTGCCCATCGTGGTGGTGAAGAAGGACAACAGCCGTCAGGCGTTTGACCGCAACAAGATCCTCAACGGCATGCTCCGCGCCTGCGAGAAGCGCCCGGTCAGCATGGCCGAGCTGGAAGCGGCGACGATGGAGATCGAGCAGAT
>CAKUMR010000407.1 GCA_934667865.1 uncultured Oscillospiraceae bacterium
CAAAGAGCGTGCCGACGTCCTGCTCCTCACGACTTTTCAGCTCGGAACCGAAGCCAAGGCTGGTGTGATCGGTGCGCTTTTCGATGATCTTGTCCAGCCCGTCGAAGGCGCCGCCGCAGATGAACAGGATGTTCGTCGTGTCGATCTGGATGAACTCCTGCTGCGGGTGTTTTCTGCCGCCCTGCGGCGGGACGTTTGCGACCGTGCCCTCGAGGATCTTCAGCAGTGCCTGCTGCACGCCCTCGCCGGAAACGTCGCGGGTGATGGACGTATTTTCGCTCTTGCGGGCGATCTTATCCATTTCGTCGATATAGATGATGCCGCGCTCGGCCAGCTCCACGTCGAAATCCGCAGCCTGCAGAAGCCGAAGGAGGATGTTTTCCACGTCCTCACCGACATAGCCGGCCTCGGTCAACGTAGTGGCATCCGCGATGGCAAAGGGAACATTCAGGATCTTTGCAAGCGTCTGGGCAAAGAGCGTCTTGCCGCAGCCGGTCGGCCCAATGAGCAGAATGTTGCTCTTTTGCAGCTCAACGTCAGAATCTCCGCCGAAATAGATGCGCTTATAGTGGTTATACACCGCGACGGAAAGGGCGATCTTCGCCTTCTCCTGCCCGATGATATAGCCGTCCATATATTCCTTGATCTGTTTGGGGGTGGGGAGATGCTCCGGCTTTTCCGGGAGCTGCTCCGTGGTATCGTACATATCCTCCTGCAGGAGCGTGCTGCACAGCGCGACGCATTCGTTGCAAATATAGGCGTTGTTCGGCCCCGACAGAATGCGCTTGACCTGTCCTTGCGTTTTCCCGCAGAAAGAGCAGCGAATCAATTTATCCGCCAAATCATATCCCTCCCGATGCTAGGTTTATCTCTGGTAAATGACCTTATCGATCAGGCCGTACTCCTTCGCCTGCTCGGCGGTGAGGAAGTGGTCGCGCTCCGTGTCGCGCGCGACCTCCTCGACGGAGCGGCCGGTGTTCGCAGCCATGATCTCATTGAGCTTTTTCTTGATGTCCGCGATGCGCTGGGCATGGATCTGGATGTCCGTGACCTGTCCCTGTGCGCCGCCGGAGGGCTGGTGAATCATGATCTCGGCATTGGGCAGCGCGATGCGCTTGCCCTTTGTGCCGGACGACAGCAGGAACGCGCCCATGGACGCCGCCATGCCGATGCAGATGGTGGAAACATCACACTTGATATACTGCATGGTGTCATAGATCGCAAGGCCGGCAGTCACAACGCCGCCCGGGCTGTTGATATAAAACTGGATATCCTTATCCGGATCCTGTGCCTCAAGGTACAGCATCTGCGCCACGATCAGGCTGGCCGTGGTGTCATTGACCTCCTCCGACAGGAAAATAATGCGGTCGTTCAGCAAGCGGGAGAAAATGTCATAGGAACGTTCGCCGCGGCTGGTCTGTTCCACTACATAAGGTACTAAACTCATACCAAAGCTCCTTTCAAATCACGATCAGAAACATTCTAACCATGCGCGAGGAAATTTATTCCGCTTTTTCGGCCTTGGGCGCAACGGCGACGGCGGACTCGGCGATCAGCTTGGCAG
>CAKUMR010000408.1 GCA_934667865.1 uncultured Oscillospiraceae bacterium
GACGGCACCTATGTTCGTTTCGACGAGAACGCCGCCGTCCTCATCAAGGACGACAAGAATCCCCGCGGCACCCGTATTTTTGGGCCGGTTGCAAGAGAGCTTCGTGACAAGGAATACATGAAGATCCTCTCCCTCGCTCCGGAAGTCATCTAATAGGGGGACATGAAATGAACATTAAGAAAAATGATACCGTTATTGTCCTGTCCGGCAAGTCCAAGGGCAAGAAGGGCAAGGTCCTCACGGCTCTGCCCGCTGAGAACAAGCTGATTGTCGAGGGTGTCAACGTTGCTACCTGCCATGTCAAGGCTCGTAAGCAGAATGAAACCGGCGGCATCATCAAGCGTGAGATCCCCATTCGTGCAGACAAGGTTCAGCTCTACTGCGCCAACTGCAAGAAGGGCGTCCGTGTCGGCTTCAATGTGGACGGCGACAAGAAGGTTCGCGTCTGCAAGAAGTGCGGCAAGGAACTTTGATAAGGAGGAGCATTTGCAATGGCTAGACTGAAAGTTAAGTATACGCAGGAAATCGCTCCGGCTCTTATGCAGAAGTTCCAGTACAAGAGCGTCATGCAGATTCCGAAGATCGACAAGGTCATCGTGAACGTCGGCTGCGGCGACAGCAAGAACAACGCCAAGGAGATCGAAGCCATCTGCAAGGACATTGCCACCATCACCGGCCAGAAGCCTATCACCACCAAGGCCCGTAAGTCCGTTGCGAACTTCAAAGTTCGTGAAGGCGAGACCGTCGGCGTGAAGGTAACTCTGCGCGGCGACAAAATGTGGGAATTCATCGACCGCCTGTTCAATGTGGCGCTGCCCCGTGTCCGCGACTTCCGCGGCATCAATCCCAACGCCTTTGACGGCCGCGGCAACTATGCCATGGGCCTGAAGGAACAGCTCATCTTCCCGGAAATCGAGTACGATAAGGTTGACAAGATCCGTGGCATGGACATCTGCATCTGCACCACGGCATCGACCGACGAAGAAGCCAAGGAGCTGCTCAAGCTCGTCGGCGCTCCGTTCCACGCTTAATGGGAGGAAGAAGAAATGGCTAGAAAAGCGATGATTCTCAAGCAGCAGGCTGGAAACAAGTTCTCCACCCGCCGCTACAACCGCTGCAAGATCTGCGGCAGACCCCATGCTTATCTTCGCGATTACGGCGTTTGCCGTATCTGCTTCCGCGAGCTGGCGTACAAGGGCGAGATCCCCGGCGTCAAGAAGGCAAGCTGGTAATTCTCAGTTGTTTGAGCGGCCCTCGGGCCGCCTCAAATAAAGCACGTTTTATGCGTGATTCAATGTAAACAGGCATCAGAAGTCAGAGGGAAATGGGGTCGATGCTGCGGCCTACATTCCTCTGATACTCTGGCGTCTTAACGGGTATAGCCCGTAACTTCTAAAGGAGGTAAAATCACATGCAAATCACCGATCCCGTAGCAGATATGCTGACCCGTATCCGGAACGCGAACTCTGCAAAGCACGACACTGTGGATGTCCCCGCTTCCAACCTGAAGAAGGACATCGCAAAGATCCTGCTCGACGAAGGCTACATCAAGGCCTACACCGT
>CAKUMR010000409.1 GCA_934667865.1 uncultured Oscillospiraceae bacterium
ACTCGCGGAAGCCAGCACCCCGGAAGTCGCCCTGACCCCCGGCAGCCGCCCGCAGGCCGTGTTTTTCAACGACGAGGATGTCACCGCCCGCTTTGAAAGCGGCAAGCTCGTCCTCCCGGCACTGCGGAGTGACTGTGTGCTCCGCGTGGTCTTTGCCCCCGCGGACGCCCCGGCCACCGGTGATGCTGCGGGCAGGCTGCTTCCCGTCTGTCTTTCCGCCGCAGCGCTCTGTCTGTGCTGCCTTGCGCTGCTTGGGAAAAAGCACCGCACAATCTAAAATTCCCCGCCGTCCAAAATGGACGGCGGGATTTTTTCACCCATTCCGCGCTCTTGCAAATCGCGTCGAACTACGATACAATAGAACAAAAGAATTCGCAAGGGAGGCCGAGCCATGCCGTCGCAACACCGAATCGCACTGCACCGCATCCCGGAGCTGGACTGCCATCTCCCGGAAACCGCCGCCTACGTCCGCGGCGTGCTGTCCGGGCTGCGCTGCCGGGTGCTTTCCCCATGGGAGAGCGCGGTCTGCGCCTATTTTGACTACGGGCAGCCGGAAACCGTCGCCTTCCGCAGCGACATGGACGCCCTGCCCATCTGCGAAACGACCGGCCTGCCCTTTGCCTCGCAGCACCCCGGCAAAATGCACGCCTGCGGCCACGACGGCCATATGGCAATCCTGCTGGCGCTGGCGGAGTACCTGTCGCACGTGAAAATGCGGCAGACGCGCAATGTGCTTCTGATCTTTGAGCCCGCCGAGGAAACCACCGGCGGCGCAAAGCACATCTGCGAGACGGGGATTCTGGAAGAATATCACGTCACGTGCATTTACGGCCTGCACCTCTGGCCGGAGCTGGAAAAGGGCGTGGTCGCCGCCCGTCCCGGTGGGCAGATGGCGCGCTCCTGCGAGCTGACCGTCGAGATCGAGGGGCGCTCAGCCCACATCGCCCGCTGGCAGGAGGGTCGCGATGCGCTGGCCGCAGGGCTGCGCTTCGTCGCCGATGCCTATGCACTGGCCGATGGAAAAACCTGCGTCCTGCGCTTCGGTCGGATGGAAAGCGGCTCCGCACGCAACGCCGTCAGCGACCGCACCCGGCTGGAGGGCACGCTGCGCTGCTTTGACGAGGCGCTTTTTGCGGAATTGTGGCAGAAGCTGGAGGTGCTCGCGCGCCTCGCCGGCGAGGAAACCGGCTGCGCCGTCCGCCTGACGCGCAGCGAGGGCTATCCGCCCGTGACCAACGATCCCGCTCTGCTCGCCGAGGCGAAAACGCGCTTCCCTATTGCGGAGGCCGCGCCGTCCTACACGACGGAGGACTTTTCGGAATTCCAGCGCCGCGTGCCGGGCGTGTTCTTTTTCCTCGGCACCGGCGGCCCGGCACTGCACACGCCGGATTTCGATTTTGATCCGTCCGTGCTGGACACCGGCCTTGCACTGTTTGAAGCTCTGCTGTAAAAGGCTCTATGGCTGGCAATGTCATCATCGCAAGTGCCTGCACGCGGAACAGTCAAGACTGTTCCCTACGGGTGCGGGTGAAATTTCGAATTGGTTCGTAAAACATGGACAG
>CAKUMR010000410.1 GCA_934667865.1 uncultured Oscillospiraceae bacterium
ATTTGATACATTGGAACATTTCCGATGCTTCTCTGGGCACCGAAGAGTCCGGCTCGCGGAACTGTCAACGAAGCCCCCGGAAGGCGGAGGACCGTTTCCCGGGGGCTTGGAATCCGTATTTAATCGTTGGAGAAGTTGTCGAAATAGCCCTGCACAAGAACGATGGGTGTTCCCTTATCGCCGGAGCCGCTGGTCAGGTCGCACAGGGAGCCGATGAGGTCGGTAATCTGGCGCGGCGTAGTTCCCTCGGAAACCATGCTGCCGGTCAGGTCGCCGTCCTTGGCGCGGATGCTGTCCGTGATCGCCGTTTCGAGTGCACTGCCCTCCAGCCCCTTGAAGGCGTTGTCGACAAGATACTTGAGCTTCAGCTCGTTCGGCGTGCCCACAATGCCGTCGGTATAGGCGGGGCTGACACAGGGGTCGGCCAGCTCCCAGATCTTGCCCTGCGGGTCCTTGAACGCGCCGTCGCCGTAGACCATGACCTCGATGTGCTTGCCGGTCGCCTCCATCAGCCGCTTCTGCGTTTCGCGGACAAAGGCGCCGCAATCGCGCGGGAAGAGCTTGACCGTGTCCTCATCGGCCTTGTTCGTGCCCAACAGCCCGAAATCCGGGTTGTAGCCGCTGCCGTTTACGGGTGCAGTCAGGATATCGTCCAGACCGCACACGCGCTCCGCGCCCGCCGCGCGCAGGATGCGCTTCGTCCGCGCGCGGGTGTGGATATCGCAGACCAGAACGTTTTTCGTATAATTCAGAATGGTTTTCGCCTGATTGGAGAAGATGATCTCCGCCTCGGCGCCCGCCTCACGAATGACCTGCTCATAGTAGCCGACATAGTCGATGCCGGTGAATTCATGGCGATTTTCGCCGAACTTCTCACGGTATTCGGCCAGCGTCAGCGTGTCCGTATAGGGATCGACACCGGCCTCATCCAGCTTGTCCAGAGAAACAAGGCAGTTGCCGACCTCGTCGGAGGGATAGCTCAGCATCAGAACGACCTTCTTCGCGCCCAGCGCCACGCCGCGCAGGCAGATGGCGAAGCGGTTGCGCGAAAGGATGGGGAAGATCACACCCACCGTTTCGCCGCCCAGCTTGGCGCGAACGTCGGCGGCCATATCCTGCACGCTTGCGTAGTTGCCCTGGCTTCTTGCCACGACGGATTCGGTCACGGCGACGACGTCGCGGTCGCGCAGGGAGAAGCCCTCGCTCTGCGCCGCATCCAGCACGGAGTGGGTCACGATGGCGGGCAGATCATCGCCCTGACGGATGATGGGGCAGCGGATGCCGCGGGAGATCGTTCCAACTTTTCTTTCCATAATTCTTCGTTCCTTTCTTCTATTCAGAGAGTCTGTGCAATTTTTCTCGCGACATAAACGCCGCTGGCCGAAGCATGGGACAGGGAGTGCGTCACGCCGCTGCCGTCGCCGATGATATAGAGTCCTTTATGGAGAGTTTCGAGGTTGTCATCGATCTCAACTTCCATATTATAGAACTTGACCTCCACACCGTAGAGCAGCGTGTCATCATTCGCCGTGCCCGGTGCGATCTTATCC
>CAKUMR010000411.1 GCA_934667865.1 uncultured Oscillospiraceae bacterium
GCGGAATATTACGGCTTGCAGGCGCAGGCGGCGCGCTATGAGCTTCTGAAGGACGTGAAGAATCCCCGCTACCGCGCGGCACTGGACAAGCTCAGCGCCCGCGGCCTGCTGCTGGGCAAGGGCGGCGCAGGCGAGGGGCTGATCCTCGACCTCGGTGAGGACGCGCTGCGCATCCTCACGCTGCTCGACCGGATGGGCCTGCTGGACACAAAAAATTAAAAAAATAGTCGTATTTTTTCTTAAAAATCCTCTTGACATTTTGGAAAAGATGGGTATGATATAGGTGTTAGCACTCAGGGAGAATGAGTGCTAACACCCGACTTTGTAAATCAAAGGGAATCGCCGGGACCCCCGGAGGTGCCCGAATATCGGAGGTAATATACTATGAAACTGGTTCCCCTTGCAGACCGCGTTCTGCTCAAGCCCGTTGAAGCGATGGAAACCACCGCATCTGGCATCATTCTTTCTACTGCGAATAAGGAAAAGCCCGTGATCTCTGAGGTCGTGGCTGTCGGCCCTGGCGGCATGGTAGACGGCAACGAGGTCAAGATGGTCGTCAAGCCCGGCGACAAGGTCGTCGTCGGCAAATATGCAGGCACGGAAATCAAGCTCGACGAGAAGGACTATTCCATCGTCCGTCAGTCTGAGATCCTTGCGATCGTAGAATAATCAGGAGGCAATGCAGCTATGGCAAAAATGATTGAATTCGGCGAAGACGCCCGTAAGAAGCTCCAGTCCGGCATTGACCAGCTGGCAGATACCGTAAAAGTGACCCTCGGACCGAAGGGCCGCAACGTCGTTCTCGGCAAGAAGTACGGCGCCCCGCTCATCACCAACGACGGCGTGACCATCGCCAAGGAAGTGGAGCTGGAGGATCCGTTTGAAAATATGGGCGCACAGCTCGTCCGCGAAGTCGCGACCAAGACCAACGACGTCGCCGGCGACGGCACCACCACCGCCACGCTGCTGGCACAGGCCATTGTCCGCGAGGGCCTGAAGAACGTTTCCGCCGGCGCAAACCCCATGGTCATGCGCAAGGGCATGCAGAAGGCAGTTGACACCGCGATCGAAGCGATCAAGGCAAACTCCCAGTCCGTCAACGGCAGCGCTGACATCGCAAGAGTCGGCACCGTTTCCTCCGGCGACGAAGAGATCGGCAAGCTGATCGCTGAGGCAATGGAGAAGGTCACCGCCTCCGGCGTCATCACCATCGAGGAATCCAAGACCGCAGAGACCGGCTTGGATGTCGTCGAAGGTATGCAGTTTGACCGCGGCTATATCTCCCCCTATATGGTCACCGACACCGACAAGATGGAAGCCGTCGTCGATGATCCCTATATCCTGATCACCGATAAGAAGATCTCCTCCATTCAGGACATCCTGCCCATTCTGGAGCAGATCGTCAAGGGCGGACAGAAGCTCGTCATCATCGCCGAGGACGTTGAGGGCGACGCGCTGAGCACCCTGCTTGTCAACCGTCTGCGCGGCAGCTTCAACTGCGTCTGCGTCAAGGCGCCCGGCTTCGGCGACCGCCGCAAGGAAATGCT
>CAKUMR010000412.1 GCA_934667865.1 uncultured Oscillospiraceae bacterium
GACTACGCTTATGAAAACACCTACTACCGCGACTACACGCCCGCGCAGGCCGAGCAGTATCTTGCCGACGTGCGCAGCGAGCTGGTGCCGCTCTTCTCCGGCTACACCTCGACGAGCCTGCCCGATATGGATGCGGACGAGGTCATGAAGCTTCTGGAGGGCACGGTGAACACGCTGGGACACGAGCTTGCGACCGCCTACAGCTACCTGAAAGCCTACGAGCTCTACGACATCACCTCCTCTTCAAGCAAAATGCCCGGCTCCTACGAAACCTATCTGGATGAGTACGAAGCGCCCTTCATGTACGTTTCCCCGACGGGCGATCTGGGCGACCTGCTGACGGCGGCGCACGAATTCGGCCACTTCACCGACGGCTTTGTCAACTGCAACCTGACCGACTCCACGGACGTTGCAGAGGTCTTTTCGCAGGGGCTGGAATACCTGACGCTGGACGCGGCGGACCTGACCGCCCTTCAGCGCCATATGCTCAAGCAGAGCAAAATGAACGATTCCCTCCTGACCTTCCTCTCGCAGGCGTGCTACTACGACTTTGAATGCCGCGTCTTCGCCCTGCCGGACGAGGAACTGACGCAGGAAAACCTGAACGCCCTGTTTTTGCAGTGCAATCAGGAGTACGGCATGGCGACCGAGGGCTTTGAAACCTACGATTCCATGGGCTGGTTCGAGATTCAGCATTTCTTCATCGCGCCGTATTATATGATCAGCTATTGTGTTTCCAATGATCTGGCGCTGCAAATTTATGCGCTGGAGCAGCAGACGCAGGGCGCGGGACTGACAAAATACACCGATATGCTCTACACCGCCGCCGGCTCGACGCTTCTGGCCTTCGCGGAGGAAAACGGACTGGAATCCCCCTTCGCCGAGGGTCGCGTCGCGGAGCTGGCGGACTTTCTGGAGGCACAGATCAGATGAGTGACGTCATTGCCGCCATCGCAACGGGCCGGGTGCCCTGCGCGATCGGTATTCTCCGGCTGTCCGGCCCCGGCTGCGCCGAGGCCGCGGGCCGGGTCTTTACCCTGCGCGGCGGGATGCCGCTGGCGCAGGCGCCGAACCGCAAGCTGATGCTCGGCACGCTCCGCGACCGGCAGGGCCGCGTGATCGACGAGGCGCTGGCCGTCTACACCCGCGCGCCGCACAGCTACACCGGCGAGGACACCGTGGAGCTGCAATGCCACGGCTCGCCCGCCATGCTGGCGGCCGGGCTGGAGGCGCTGCTGGCCGCGGGCGCGCGGCAGGCGCTGCCCGGCGAATTCACCAAGCGCGCCTTTCTGAACGGGCAGCTCGACCTGACGCAGGCCGAGGCCGTGATTGACCTGATCGACGCGGAAACCGCCGAGGCCGCGGCCAATGCCGCCGGTCAGCTCGGCGGCGCGCTGCTGCGGCGCATCGACCCCGTGTACAACGACCTGCGCGACCTGTGCAGCCATTTCCACGCGGTGCTCGACTACCCGGACGAGGACATCGAAGACTTCGGCCGGGACGAGCTGGCGCAGACGCTCCGCCGCGCGGCGGAG
>CAKUMR010000413.1 GCA_934667865.1 uncultured Oscillospiraceae bacterium
GGGACTGAACTCTGACCTGTTCTATGATTATTCGTGGGCGGCGCTGTTCAAGGAAGCCATTGCAAAGAAATACGGCACGCATAACATCGGCTATGTTTCTCTGCTCGACCGTACGAACGAGGCCGTTCCCGGTCGCGAAATTCACACGATCAGCTTCCCGCAGGGCGAATGGGAGCGCTATTACGTTTCCGGCAATACGCCCGGCGGCATGAGCTACGCGACGCATCAGCAGGGCTCCATTCTGCGCATCGAGGTCAACCGTCAGGAGGGCGGTAAGGATCGCCACATCAACGGCTTCTATGTCTACTATCCCGAAGGCCCTTACCGCAGCACCATTACCGTGCAGGTCAATGGGCAGGAGCTGGCCGTCATCAATGCCAACCGCGCGGAGAAAAACGGCTGCGCCCGCAGCGAGTATATTGCGCTGCCGGAGAATTGCCCGGACGAGGTGCAGATCGACCTGATCGCGGGCGACTGCACGGATAAGAGTGTCATTGTTTCCGGCATTTCCTACATTGAAGACCCGAACGAGCTGATCGTCAATAACTATTCCCTCAGCGGCATCCAGCTTGTGAACATTGAGGACGATGCGCTGCAAAAAATGTGCAAGGCCAACGTCGTCATTCTCACGCTCGGAACAAATGATGCCGGGATGGGCGCGGATATCGGACTGTTCAATTCCAAACTCGACCGCGTGAAGTACGCCTGCCAGGAAAACGGCAGCCTGCTTATCATCGGCAATATGATCTGGGACAGAGCGGACGACCCGGACTATGCTTCCGTCTACAAAAACGCGCTGCGCAATGCGGCCGATGAGGCCGGCGGCTACTATCTGGATTTCAATTTTGCCCGCATCCGCTCGGACAAATTTCTGGAAGCCAGCCGCCCGTGGGATGTCCATCCGACGGTGACCGGACATGATCTTATCGCGCAGGTGCTGTGCGAATATCTTGAAAATCAGGAGTGATACCACATGGAACTGAAAAACAAAAAAATTGCCTTTCTGGGCGACAGTATTACGGAGGGCTGCGCCACGTCCTGCATGGAAAAGACGTACTGGAGCCAGCTTGCCAAGGACACCGGTGCGGTCAGCTACGGCTACGGCATCGGCGGGACGCGCATCGCGCCGCAGCATACGCCTTCGGAGAATCCCAACTGTGACCGCTACTATCTTTCGCGCGTAGACGATATGATCCCGGATGCGGATATTATCGTCGTTTTCGGCGGAACAAACGATTTCGGTCACGGCGACGCGGCCTTTGGTCAGCTGAACGACCGCTGCGAAGATACCTTCTGCGGTGCGCTGCACCTGCTGATTGAGAAGCTCATCGCACGCTATCCGTATGCGCAGCTTGTTTTCCTGACCCCGACGCATCGTCTGGGCGAGGAATATCTCGAGCGCGGCGACACCGGACGGCCCCGTCAGGCCACGCTGGAAACCTATGTCAATGCGATCATGCAGATCTGCGGGCATTACGGCGTGCCGGTGCTTGACCTGTTCCGCACGAGCGGACTTCAGCCGAGCGTT
>CAKUMR010000414.1 GCA_934667865.1 uncultured Oscillospiraceae bacterium
ACAATCCCCCCAGTCAGCTTCGCTGACAGTTCTCGCTGCGGCTCGGTCACGGCGCGGCTCTGATATGCCACCGGCATATCATTCACTACCGCGCCGACGCTTCGCGGCCCTTTACACAAGGGGGCCTTGGTGCATACCACCGCCAATGGCAGTTTCATAATTGCCGGTGCCTGCACGCGGAACGGCCTACCCGCAAGGGGCACGCCGCATCCCTAGGGCAGCAAAGCCGCCAAGGGCTGCGCAGAAGGCCGTTCCCTACGGGTGCAAGCGAAATTTTGAACCATCCCGTGCGGCGCAGCGGCACGCGCGAAATTGCCGCACCGCGGCATTCTCTTTCCGCGTCTTTACCGTCCGGCGCGAAGGACGCGGCCGCCGGTTTCTCCGGTCCACCGGCCGTGCAGGATGGCCGGCCGCCCGGCGACCAGCACACAGTCCATACCGGCGCTCTCCTGCCGCGGCGCGGCATAGGTCGCCTTCTCGTGGATGTCCTCCGGGCGGAACACATTGATGTCCGCATCCATCCCCTCGCGCAGCAGCCCCTTGCCGTGCAGGCGCATGGCCTGCGCCGGAAGCGAGGTCAGCTTGCGCACCGCCTCCGGCAGGGTGAGAATCTTCTCCTGCCGGACGTACTTTTCCAGAATTCTCGTGCACGTCGCATAGACGCGGGGATGCGGCAAGCCCACCGTCGGGTAGGTGCTGTCGGAGATCACGCTGGAAAACGGGTCGCGCAGGATAGTGCAGATGTCCTCCTCGCAGGTGATGCGGTCGATCATCGTCACGCCGCAGTGCTCATCCGCCAGAAGCTCACAGACGCAGTCCACCGGGTCGAGCCGCATCCGCTCGGCCGCCTGTGCGACGGTCATGCCCGTGAGCGCCTGATGCTCCGGCAGATTCAGCGTGGACAGGACGATGTTGTCCCAGCCGACCATCTGGGCAATGTTGTCAAAATCACGGCCGGAGCGGATGCGCTCGCGCAGAAGGTCGCGGTTTTCCTGTTTCCGCAGGCGCGCGGAGATTGCCTCCGTGCCGCCCTCCAGAAAGTCCGGCGGCAGGATGTGCAGCAGCTGCGTCGAGCCGGCGGTGTAGGGGTAGACATCGCAGGAAACCTCCATGCCCTCCTGCCGTGCGCGTTCCATCAGCTCCAGCGCGTGCGGGATGCGCCTGCCCCAGTTGCGCATCCCCATCGCCTTGAGATGGCTGATGTGCAGCGGCGTATGCAGCGCCCGCGCGACGGTGATCATCTCCTCGACCGCCTCGCAGACCATGTCCCCCTCTTCGCGCATATGCACTGCGATGGGGACGCCGCTGTGGTCGAGAGGCGCGAGCGCGCGGATCAGTCCTTCGGTGGAATAAAAGCATTCCGGCGCATAGCCCAGTCCAAGCGACACGGCGAACGCCCCCTCCTCCAGCGCGCGCTCCAGCCGCCGGTGGATGGGCGCGAAGTCCTCCGGCGCCTCGGCGCGATAGCCGCATACGTCCGTGCGGACGGTACCGCTGCCGACGAGCATTCCCACGTTCAGGGG
>CAKUMR010000415.1 GCA_934667865.1 uncultured Oscillospiraceae bacterium
GGAGTTCAATGAGAAGGAAAAGCCGCCCATGGTCGTGACCTTAAAGGCCAAGGAGGACGGAGGGTATCTGGTGCTCTCCAACCTGCCGGCCGGGGCGCACAGCGAGGAACAGCTGCGGAATATCGAGATCTCCAGAATCCAGGATCATCCGTCGATAAACGGCTTTACGGCCAATGTCGGTGAGCTGACGGACTACCGGGCCATCGGGCAGGCATGGGCGGAGGCCTACGCGGCGCAGCACCTTCTGCTGCCGGAGGGAGACCCCAAGCGCTGCACGGAGGCTGCGGTGGTCAGATGCGAACCGGTCGCCGTGCGGCTGCTGAGCAGCGAGCCGGAGGCGGTGCAGTACCAGGTGGAATTCGCCTACAAGCCGGAGGTGAATGACGACAACACCGGGCTGTACTTCCTCACCAGCGGCAGCGCGATCGACGAAACGCGCTATCCGCAGTACGCCCATTCGCTGGGCTGGTACGGCAGCGGCAATTGGGAAATCCTGCTCAGCCGCGACGGCGAGAGCGGCCGCTGGACCTGTCTGACAAGCGGCACGGGCGGCATCTTCGGAATGCGGGGCTTCCTCCCGCTGGAATATGACCAGGCGGTCTGGGACGATATCATGGCGCTTCTTGCGCAGGGCGATGAGATATACTGGGATTATTTCCTGCGGCAGCTGCCGGGCCTTGACTGGAACACCTTCCGCAGAAAATGGGGCGACGAGGGCTGGACAAAGCTGACCTCCGCTCTGGAAAAATACTGCACCGGAGAGAAGACGGAGGACGATCAGGTCTACCGTGATATGTACGTCATGCTGGGCGCTCTGAATCTCAGCCTCACGCAGCGGCGCGATCTGGCGCCCGTGCTGCAGAAGCAGCGGGAGTTTGATCCGGCGACGTTTGACCGCTGCGTACAGGAAAATTTCAGTAAAACACAGCAGGACACCATTTTGGCACTGCTGAAATAAAAATCGCGGGGCGGCTTCTTCCGAAGCCGCCCCGCGATTTTTTATCATTCTTACGCTGCTTTGCCAATGGAATTTGCGACCAGAGCATCATACTGCGCGTCGGTCAGCTCGGTGTGATAGAAGAGCGTGAAGTATTCCTTCACTTCCGCCTTCAGATCATACGCGGCCTGCTCCGGATAAAGCAGCTTGCCCATCCAGAGCATCCCCAGATAGCGCTGCACAGAGGGAGGAAAGCCCATCCAGTTGTAGGGTCCCATGGGAACCTCGTAGTAGCGACCGTTCTGAATGGCGGTCATCTGCTGCCATGCGGCGTCCTCACCGACGGTGCCGTAGATGCTGCCCGGCGCAAAGAGGATGACGTCGGGATTCCATGCCAGAAGCTGCTCCATATCGACCTCGTTGCCGCTGCCCTTGGAGGACGGGGACTCCACGACGGCCAGATTATCGGAAAGCAGGTCGATGATCTCGGCGTGGTAGGAGCCCTTGGCAATGACGTTCAGGCCGGCATCGCCCAGCAGATAGAGCAGCTTAACTTTTTCAACCTTGCCTGCAAGCTCAGTGATCA